>WQSB01000163.1 GCA_009788085.1 Defluviitaleaceae bacterium | reverse complement strand
CCCCCGCCGCTCCGCGGGAGTGAATCCCGCTTCGCTTCCTTGCTGCGCTGCGGGTATCACGTCTTGTGTGATGTGTGGTCTGAAAAAATCTGTGTATCTCTGCGCCGCTACGGCTGGGAAGGGGTCACTTTCCATGAAGTCGTAAATCCCGCGCACTAGGGCGTCCAGCCGTCCGTCCATGGTTTTTCCGCCATATACGTCGGCTAGGTCCAAAAAATCATCATTGTCTGGGCGGGCGTACTCGGCCTCAAAAAGCTCGTCCATTACTTGGGATTTAATCAAAGCAAGCTCTGCCTCGTCTCCTACCCTAAAGGCCGGGTCGAGGTCTGCCGCTTGGAAATGCTCCTTTAATAATTTCCGGCAGAAAGAATGAATCGTGCAAATATCCGCCATGGGTAGAATAGCGGCCTGATGCGCCAATCTTTCGTCTCCCAAAAGCCGTGCCGTAATGCGTTCGTGCATTTCCGCCGAAGCAGCCTCGGTGAAAGTCACAACAAGCAGACGGTCGATACCAACGCCGTCGCTTATATGCCTAAAAACGCGCTCTGTCAGCACCGATGTCTTGCCTGAGCCGGCGGCTGCACTGACTAAAATTTCCTCCGCATCGCAAATCACGGCCGCCTTTTGCGCGGGGGTGAAACCGAGGCTATTCATATGTAACCAACTCCCCCGGAATGTGCCGCTCGGCCACTTCCAGCCGCCCGGGCTGTATATTGTTTCCGCTCAGGACACGTTTGACCGTGTCGAAGGCCAGCATCGGTGTGTTGTTTTCCTCGCTTAAATGTGCCAGGAAAACATGGGTATACCCCGGCACAATGACCTCGGCCAAGAGCTTACCGGCTTGTGCGTTGGACAAATGCCCACGATTTCCGGCCACACGGATTTTTAAATCCCTGTGGTAACGGCTCTTCTCCAGCATTTCCGGGTCGTGGTTGCTTTCAATCAGCAAAATTCTCGCGCCCTTTAAATGCTCCTTTACCACGTCGGTGGCGTGGCCTAAATCCGTGGCGAAAGCTAATTTTTCTCCGGCTGCCCCTGCACAAAACGTATATCCTACCGGCTGTGTGGCGTCATGGGGAATGTCAAAAGCCTCAACTGACCCGCCACCGATGGCAACGGGCCGCCCCGGTTCGATAAATTTTATCCGGGTTTCATCCAGCGCGCCAAGCACCCCATGGCGCAAAAAATAACGCCACGTAAGCGGCGTGGCGTAAACATCAGCCCCAAGGCGGCGCGCCAACACCCCGGCCCCGGTGATGTGGTCACGGTGCTCGTGAGTTATAAAAATGCCACTTAGGCTGCGGATATTTTTTTCATAAAGCGCGTGTTGAATACGTTTGCCGCTGACACCGGCGTCGATAAGGAAGTGCTGCCCGGCCAGCCCCAAATAATAAGCGTTCCCGCTGGAGCCGCTGGCAATGGTGCAGAATTGCATATCAGCTGTCCCTTTGAATACGTGTTATATCCGCGCCTAAAGAGCGGAATTTTTCCTCAAACCGCTCGTAGCCCCGGTCAAGATGGGAAACTCCGCCAATCACCGTCTGGCCCTTTGCGCAAAGCCCGGCAATAACAAGAGCCGCGCCGGCCCGAAGGTCGGAGGCAATCACACGCGCCCCGGTGAATTCACAAAAGCCCTTGGTGACGGCCATGCGCCCCTCGACTTTAAGCTGCGCCCCAAGGCGTTTCAGTTCCCCTATATAACGATAACGGTGCTCGAAAATGTTTTCGGTAATGGTGCTTGTCCCCTGTGCGCGGCACAAAAGCGTAGCCATTTGCGGCTGCAAATCCGTAGGAAACCCGGGATAGTAGGCCGTTTTTACTTCACAGGGGCGCAGTGCCGACGCACCCTGAACACGAATCCAGTCACCGCCCTCGGAAATGGTGCAGCCCATTTCCCTAAGCTTTGCGGTCAGCGAATCCATATGCTTTGGAATGATATTTTCAACGGTTACATCACCGCCAGTAATTGCTGCGGCAATCATGTATGTACCCGTTTCGATTGGGTCTGGGATGACGGTATACTCGCCTCCACCAAGTGCCGGAACGCCCACAATCCGAATTGTACCCGTACCTGCGCCGCCTATTTTCGCGCCTATTTTGTTCAAAAAATTGGCGGTGTCTACGATGTGAGGCTCCTTTGCGGCGTTCTCTATTGTAGTTGTGCCCTCGGCAAAAACCGCGGCAATCATAATATTAATAGTCGCACCCACGCTTGGGCAGTCTAAATAAATATTCGCGCCCCGTAGCTTTTCGGCCCTAAGCTTAACAACTCCATGTTCCTGAATGCAGGTCGCGCCCAGCGCGGCGAACCCTTTTAAATGATAATCTATCGGCCGCGAGCCCAAATCGCACCCGCCGGGAAGGGGTACGTCGGCATACTTAAACCGCCCCAAAAGCGCGCCCATAAAATAGTATGAAGCGCGGGTATTCTTGGCCAGCTTGTCGTCCAGGGTGTGACCCGTAATCTTTGAGGTATCCACAACAAGCGTATCCGGGTTCTCAAATTTACACTTCGCCCCCATGGACTCCATTGCGGCAACTAAATTGCAAACATCTTCTATTTGCGGAAGATTATCAATGACGCAAACGCCCCCGGAGGCGATTGCCGCTGGAAGGATTGCGACTGCGGCGTTCTTCGCGCCGCTGATGCTGATACTTCCCTTTAAAGGGTTTTGACCATTTATTACAATATATTCCATGTGCTATGCACCCTTTTTTAGGACAAATTCTTAGTTTCCATGCAGTATACCATGTTCTCGTGTGATGGCAAGAGTTTTTTAACATTTGTGTGACAATTACCAAAATTTCATTACGAAAATGTAAATAAGGGCTTTTTATTACCCGATAATAGATAAAATACCAAAAATATTACTAGAAACTCCACGCAAGCTAAGATATAATGATGTCGATTAAAAAGCATCCACGAAATGAGGTTATATATTATGAAGAAAAATATTTTCACACGAATGTTTACGCGAGCAATATGCTTGGCTCTTGTTGCGATAATGCTGTTGCCCTCTGTGGTTTTTGGGGTTGACGAGCTGGTGCATATAGACCCGGTGGCTAATACATACACCGGACGGGCACAAGCACCGCAGCTTATAAATCAGTTGCTGTTTATGGATTTACCCGACGGGGAAACGGTGCGCGAAGCAATCATTCGCGGCGGCGCGTTGGAAGTGATTCGCCCGGAAGCTGCACAATTCCGCCCGACGCAAGCCGTGACCCGCGAAGAAGCAATCGCGTTTGCGTTGCGGGCCGCCGGCCAAAGCAGCGAAGCGCGGGCACTCGGCGAGTCAATGGCCGAGGCAGGGGAGTTGCCCGGCCTGCCCCTTGGGCGGGTGTGGGCGTTCGGCTATCTTCAGTTAGCCCAGCAAATGGGACTAATCACCGCCGATGAATTCACTGCGGCGCGCACACTTGCTACGGCTCCACCCCCGGTAATACCCGACCCTTACGATTATGACGGCTTCTTTCCCGAAATCGAAATCCCGATAATTCCCATTGTTCCGCTATTTGACAGCACAGTCCCGGCCACCCGCGAGGAAGTTGCCTTTTGGCTTGTCCGCGCACTTGAAGCTGCCGAAGAGGACATCTTTGAAGTGCCGGTAACCGTGGGTATATCTTTGCAAAGCTTCAACGACTGGAATACAATCTCCCCGTCTCGCGCGTCAGCCGTTGAAACCTTACTTCGGCACAATATAATGAACGGCCAAACACCGACGATTTTTGCCCCAAACAGCAGTGTCCCTCGCCAGGAAATGGCTCAAATCATCCGCAATCTTGACCGTTTCCACTTCCAGTTGCTTGGCATTGAGCGTATGACGGGCACGGTAATGGACACTTCATATGAGCAGTTCATCCAAACGGGCGCGAGTTACGCATGGAGACATGTCCGCGTACGCCGCGCCGACGGCCTTGTGGATATTTTGCAGTACACCTTGCCCGGCACACCCTCGCCCCAGGACAGACCCCTTGACGCAGTAGTATTTCGTGGCGGAAACGTGGTGGGCCTGACAGCTTTGCAGCCGGGTGACCAAATCGAATACTTTGTTCACCCCGAAACCGGCACGGTATGGTATGTACTTGTGACGGGCGCGACTCCAATGCATACATTCAGCGGCCGTCTGCAAATAATTGATATCGAGGGAGGCACAATGACCTTTCTCGACAGCGATGGCACCATCGTGACTTTCCCGATGATTGACGGCATGTACGGAATCGGAACGGATGGCCAGCCATTTATCCGGTTCGTGAATATTTTGCGCCCGGCGGCGTCCTTGCCTCGCGGCACGTATTATAATGTCACTCTTGTGGGCAACCTAATCACCGAAATCGCCTTTGTGGGCGAGCCTGTGCTGGCCGCAGAAATTCGAGGCATAGTAATCGACAACAACCCCCTGCTGGGCAGCTTGACCATTTTGGACGACCAACGCCGCGAACGAAGCTTCAGTTATATTCCCGGCGCGCTGACTGTGCAGCGACGCGAATTTTTTGATATGCGCGACACCGTAGGCGGCATCCATGAAATGTTCCCGGGCTTTAATCCCCGTTTGACTTCCATTGACGCCATTATCCCCGGTGATATAGTCGTATTCCGCGTGGACGAGGAAGACCCGTTGCTCATAGTCTCCATCAGCTCTGCCGAAAATATTTTCCAGCGTTACGGTCGGATTTTGGAATTCCGCGACCAAGGCGGATTCTTTGATATGCTGATGGAATTTGAAAACGGTCAAACCTCATGGTTTTCCGTGCCAACCTCGGTTCATGTAATGGACAGAGGCCGCCCCGTTAGCCCACAACAAATCCAGATTGGGGATTGGGCGCGAATCATTGTGAATCAGGCTGTCCTCGCCCCAGGCGTAATGATGGAAACCCTTAGAGAAATTTCCTTGGACAGCGGCGGTCATCACATCACCAATATCGTAACAGGGCGTATTGCCGGCTTCCATCACGCGCAGAATCTTATTCAAATTGAACACGCCCGTGACCTTACTCCGGCCGGGTGGAGCAATCACCGCCCCCTTGCTTCCTTTAATATAGGCGGGCCAAATGTAAGATACTATCATGACGGACGCCCCGTAACATTGGCACATGTAAACAGATATCTGCAACGCTCCAACGCCACGGTGTATCTCGCGCTGGAGAACCACCATGCCGGCGAACGCGCCGTAATGGTAAGTATCCGCTCCGGCCGCGACGAGCTTATTCGTGCCGGTTCCGTACTAGGCACAACTACGGGCGGGTTTCACTTATTGGAAATCCCCGGCGTCATTCAAACCGACCCGGGAACAATTGTGGTACGCAACGGGCGGCTTGTGGAGCAAGGGCATATTTTCGCGCCGGATTGGGCGAGGGTAAGCCTGAACAGCCATAACTTGGCCGCCGTCGTAAACATTGAACCGGCCCCGGCCACATCGGGTGTGCAAATCGTTCGCGGGCGCATTTCTCAGGTGCAGCCGCACAACAGCTTCCGCGTGGAAACCATGAGCCTTTTTGACGGTCTGCGCTGGAACTTCACACCGATTGCAAGGGAATTCACCATTGACCATGACACCATTTTTATAAATGAAGGTGGGGTCACCAGCATCGACGATTTCATCGGCTTTACCGAGGATTCTGTGTTGGGGCAGGTGTTTAATGTAATCGTGGATGGAAGCCGCGCCGTAAGGGTAATTGACGCACCGTTTACCGAGCCCATTCCGCAGCTGAGAAATTCTACGGGACACTTGACTATTCGCGGCACAATTTTCAATATCGTCGGAGAGACTTTATACCTGCGCGATGTTCATGTGTTCAACGGCCGCACCGGTCAGTGGAGCATCATCAGCCTTGTAAATGCCACGGGCACGGTCAACCTTCATCCGAACACCATCATTGTTGACAGAAATCAGGTGGTTAGTGTGAACGGACTGCAAGTCGGCCAGCAGATTATGGCATTCAGCAACGAAAGCCGCGACGACTTCGACATTGAACCGGGAATGAGCGCGGATGTTTATATTGTCTTAGTAGAGAATTAAAGGGGGAAATAACATGACTGCGAAAAAATATTTAGCAATGGCATTTCTTGTGGCTGTGCTGGCCGTTTTGGTCAGCCCCTTGGAAGTGTATGCGCGGAATAATATGCGCACGGGAAGGTACATGGGCTTCTCTGGCGGAATAAGCGAGGGCCGTCGGCTTCCGGGCACGACGGAGACAATTATTCTGGAGCAGGGTGCGAGGCGTCCGAATGCCCGCAATGCCATGATTTTGGCATATCGCGAAATAGTATTTTTGGGCGGAAGGCCCCAGCTTTTTGAGGGCATTTTGGAAATCCGTGCCGGGGCACCCGCGCCGGATTCCGTAGCCGGCACATTCACGGTTGAGCATCGCATTCGTCCCCACGCCGGCGCACCCGCAGGGGCAGTCAGTATTAATCGTACCATGATTTTCACGGTAAGTTATCGCCGCATGGGCGATTCGCAGATTAATTTCCACTACGAAGTAAACCCGGCGACTTGGCGCGAAACTGTAACAGTCAACGGCACTACCTATACACTTGACCACGCCCGCTCAAGTTTTGTGG
>WQSB01000162.1 GCA_009788085.1 Defluviitaleaceae bacterium | reverse complement strand
TTTCTGGGAATAACTTGTTGCGTTCTAATTCGCGAACGCCCTTCCATCCTGTCTATCTCACCTTTCCAATACCTGATAGAATCGCGGATGGCGCGCAAGTCTGCCCGGCGCAATAGTCGCGTACCCATACGATATTCCTGCCCGGTCATTACGGCTTGCTCTGCTAATATCCAGCCATGCAGCATATCCTTGGCGAGTGCCAAGTCTGGTGACATAGGGCGATTTATCATGCATCATCCCTCCTCCTGACCGCCCCGCGCGGTCTTTGTGCCTTTGGTTTTTTGAGTGTCCTGCGCTGTTTCAAATCCTCAAAGTCTGGATTAAGAATTTCAAGTGCTGCGATATTGTAAACACGGCAGTCCAAGGGCTCATTCCTCAAGCCTTTTTTCAACTTCCACTCGGTTTTAGGCCGGCCTTTAACCATTTTGGTTACTTTGATTTCGCTGGTAAGCCCCTCAAAGTATTTTTCATCATAACCAGCTTGCAAAGTTAAGCTATCAAGCGGGAAATGGCAATACCCTGCCTTGTCTTTGTCCTCTTGGGCAAGGCGTGTATACAAAATATCCTTTGCAGAATCGACGGCAACGGTAAATAATATATTTTTAACCTTTTTTGTTTTGGAAAAGGTGTGGATTATATTCATACCAGTTCCGCCTTTGCCCTTAATGGCGAATATACCCCTGTTTTCGCGGGGTTTGCAGAAATTATAAACCTCCAGCGTTCTTTCGCCATCTCCGCTGTCAATAGCAGTACGCATAATCTGCATTGCGCCGCCATCCTCGTGGGCATAAGTCTTTCGCAAATGCTGGTCAAGCCTTTCCCAAGTTTCGGGCAAAGATGTGTCGCCTATGATTGTTTTGTATTCAATGCCCCAGCTGACTTTATTTTCGCCCCAGCCCACAATCTCCATCTCAAAGCGGTCATGCTGCACATCCACGCCAGCTGTAAGCACCAGTACCCCATTAGGCACGGGGGTAGCATATGCTTCCCTGCGGTTAGCAAGCTCGCTAAATTCTAGGGTCTTGCCAGTTTCCACCCACACTTCGCCAAGCTCGGTATTGATAAAAACTTTCAGCATTTCTGTATCATCTTTTGCAGAAATCCAGTCCTCAACAATATCCGCCCAAGACCGCCATGGGCTGACGAGAGAGGATAAATGAAAACTCTTGATGGTTTCATTTTCAACCTCGGCAAACCATTCTCCCTCTCGGCTTTTCCAATGAATCTCATTAAAAAATTCACCGCAGGAAGGACATTCGCAAAGAACCTCGCCCTTTGTTCTGTCGAGTTTGCCGGTTTCGGCATCCCGCATATGGTCAAATTTGATATTTGCCCATTGTAATTCTTGGTATTCATCACAACCCGGGCAGGGATATTTCCATCTTTCCATTGTGCCTTGTTTGAATTCGTGTTGAATGCGGCTTATTCCGTCAATCGTTGGGGTCGATACTTTCAAAATCTTTTTCGAGTTCGGGAATGTGGCTGTGCGCTTTTCAACAATCGTCAGCGGGTCGCCCTCTTTTTTCGCGCTCTCCGGCCAGCGGTCAATTTCGTCACATAAAAGGATTTTGATGGGGCGTGAAGCCAGGCCGGCGGGAGAATTAGCACCGACAATCGCCACATATCCCCCGACAAACAACTTTTGCATCACAGTGTTTCGTGCATCGCGGCTTTTTTCCGTACCCATGATATCATATAACACGGGAGTATCTCGAATTGTGGGAGCAATCCGCTCCTTTGAGAATTTTTTGCCCGTGTCTACTGTAGGTTGCACAATCAGAATGGTTGATGGCTCTATATGTGCATAATATCCCATGGCATTAAGCAAAATTTCAGACTTTCCCACCTGTACACAAGTCATCATAACCACTTCACGGACTTTGGTATCTGTCAAGCACTCCATAATCCTTTTGAGATAAGGGGTTCGCGATGTTCGCCAAAGACCGGGTTCGGCACTCCCTTCTGATGGAAGCCGCCTATATTTATCTGCCCATTGAGCCAGCGTTAAATCTTCCGTGGGCTGCAAGCCTTGCATTATCTTCTTGAATAATGTTACTGTGTGTTGCTCCATCATTTGCCGCCTTTCTCGTATGCTTTGGGGTCATATTCCACAAGCTCGCCCAATGCTTCGCCTACGAGAGCAGTCAAAGTTTCCAGTATATGCTCTCTCCTATCCATGTCGGCGGGTGTGTTCAGTAAAGGGGGCAGGGCTTTGTGGGGCAGCGTTTCCAGCTTGGCTTTGAACGCCGCCAGCATATTGCCCATGATAAACTCCACGTCAGCGGCGCGGTGTAGCTCGTTGCGCTTGATTTCGAGGTCGATTTCAGCCGATTTCCGTTTAATCCGCGCCAGCTTTTCTTTCTCCGCATCAAGCTCAGTCTTTTTGGACTTTGTTTCAATCTGCTCATGCAGATAGCGAATATAGCCGTGAACAGCAGGCAATAGCTTGAAATGGCCGGGCGAATGCTCCTCGATAATTCCATCTTTTGCAAGCTGGCCGACGCGCCGCTCTGAAATACCTAATATCCGCGCCACCGCCTCCTTGGTGTAGATATTGCCTTTCTTTTCCACGGTCAAAACCTCCCCAAAAATTCGGAAATGGTCGGGCAAAAAATTTTCCAAAACTAAAAAAGCGTTGCGGTCAGCGCACCCGCAAAGCCCAAAATCGCCCGAAAGTACCTAAGCCGCCGTGCGTGGCGCGGTGTCCTTGTTTTATTACTCCTCGCCGTAATCCTCATCATCCCACCATAAGTCCTCATCATCCCCTAGCTCGCCGAGGGGGATAACTCCTGCTAACCGTTGACGGTGTAGGCGGAGCTTGGCGCGGTCGATTGCGGCCTTCGCATCATCTAGCTCCATGCGGTGCCAGCCCTGTATAGCGTTTTGCAATCTGCCCTGTACTCGTGTTAGGGCCTCCTCCATCCGCATTACCTCTTGTAGCACCGGCACAGCTATATGACTGCTACCATTATCACAAACGGTATTGCTACTGCCGGGGAGAGCCTTGCCCTCATCATTGGGGGCTTTGGTATACTGCGTGGTCTGCGTGTTTTTGTTTTTGGTAACGCTGCTTAATACCATGCCGCCCGGAGTTTTTTTCAGCTCCGCAATACGCGCCATTATGCGGCGTTCCCTTATTTTAAGCGTATCTATTAAAAGAAGCTGCTGTGTATATTTACAATAGCCTTGATTTAATAGCGCGCGCTCGTCTTCGTCTATTTCAGCCGCCGCCCAAAATATGGTTTCATATTCTCCTGTTTTGAGGGCTTTTTTGTTTTTAGGCGGCCCACCTTTTCCTCCTGCATTTCCCTCTGCATTTTTGTTGCCGATGGGCGCGCCGCCTTTGTTGGTTGAGTTGGTTTCAGCCCCTTTATTCATAGACGATTTTTCGCGCCCAGACGTTTTGCGTTTTTTATTGGAAGAAGATTTAGCGGGAGTGTTTGGTGTACACTTTTCAGCCGTTCGGTGTACACCTTTCTTTGTTTGGTGTACACCGTTGCTTTTTTTAACCCATTCATCCTCATGTTTCCATTTGGATATAAAGCGTTCGTCAACATCTAACTGCTCGGCTATGCGGCGATTTTCAATTTTTCCGTTATATTGTGCGTATATCTGATACGCTTCATCTCTTTTAGGGCTTCTCGCTCTTGGCATTACATCTCACCCACCTCCCAAAATTGTTGCGGGGTTTTGGCATAAAAATAACGCCCTGGGGCGTTTGTTTAGCACTTCGTCACATCAATGGTAATTGTTACGCCTGTGATTGTGATTGTGCTTGCGCTGGTATTATTGAAGTCGAACGCTACGCCATTTGTAACAAACGCATCAGTTGTCCCGGCGACATAGCTCGTCATTGTGTGGTTTCGATACGTCATGTTACCCGTGTTCGTGCCGGGGACAGTGTTTACTATCCGGTCTGCGGTCGCGCCTGTGTCCGGTCTTGTCATTTCGATAACATACTCACCCACGTTACCCGGCCCCACGCCTGTCATTGTGGCGGTTAGGCGAATACCGAACGTAACTTTTTTATCCCGCCCGCTCGCGAATTTAATCCGCCCGTTTGCAGCGTCAAAAGCAAGGTCGTCCAGCACATGGTTTATTTGGCTTGTGATTGCGTTGTTGCCCTGTTGTGCGAGAATAGTCGTCAGCCTTTGTCGCTGCCCGGTGGCGATTGTCATGCTTACAGGGTAGTCAAACCGCACCATTGAATGGTCTGTCTTTCGCGACATTTCATCCTCAATTCGGAGAAGTCGCTGGCTGTCATAGCCGGGGGGACTTACTTCCAGCCATGCCCAAAAACTATTTTCCCGCAGCGCAAACCGTCCGCTTGCAGCCGTGAACGAACCAGCTATCGCAACAATCGGAGGGGTCGGCGGTCTGCCAAAGCCAAAATCCGTGAGCAGTTCAAGCCCCGGAAGCCAGTCCATATTGTTAAATGGGATAACCCTGTACAAAAGGGTAATCTCGCCCAAAGTATCGTGCCACCATGTCGCGTTTATCAAACTGCCGATTGGCATATCGGGCGTTTCGGTTATAGGTGTCGGCCCTCCGGGGAATGAAAGCGCACTTAGCTCTATGGTTATAGACGGCGCAAGCCCCGCTTCGGCCATATCGAGCGAGTCCCATATTTTCTGCAATTTTGGATCAGCGTTTCCGATTCTGTCGTTGAGATACCCCATAACGTCGATTAAGTCCATCTGTTCGAAAAACGACATGATGACCCACGGGGAATTAAGCGGGGATGGCGTACCCACTATTGCGCTAATGGTATAGCTGTGGGGGAACACGTACTCAACAGACCACATACCCACCCTCGGAAGATTCCAAGTGCCCGACGTCCACAAGATTTGACTGGTGGGCGCGGAGTAGTGCTGCTGCTCCCACGATAAGGTCGTGCTTGCCCCGACATACACCAAACGCCCCATCGGTGTTACTTCCAACATCATCGGGAGTTGTCTCCCAAAACTTATGCTCCAGTCGGTGGTTTGAGGGAGATTCATAGACAAAAGAGAGGACGTAAATCCGTTGACTTGCGCGCCTGTAGTCGCGTTTGCCACAAAACGTCTCATTTTATTCGCTTTGCCGAGGTACATCTCTTCAACCGCGTTTTCAATTTCATCCATATTGCTGTCAATGCGAACGCGCTCCGTGTCGCTCTTATCCCAATATATACGCTCCGTGTCGGTGGTAAAAATGACTTGCCCCTTGGTGATGGGCGCAATGTCAATTTGTTCTTGCGTTGCTTCTATAAACTTGACTTCTGCCATTTCATCACCTCACATTAAAATGTGCCCCATTCCATTCTCCCCGCCCAAGTTTTTACTTGCACGTTTATGGATACTGCAACAGGGTTTTGCGGGTCTGTTTCATCATAAATCGTCGAAAGGTAAATCCCCTCTGTTCCGTAAGGGTCGCCAATCCTTGTCTTTGCGACCTTTGGCACAAACGGCGGGTCGAATCCGCCTATAGTCGAAATCGGAACAACAACCATTCTGTTGCTATCCATTGCAGCGAACATATCCATTGATGTTGGCTTGGTTACTGTGCCATTCGCATCTTCAATGAGCTGCCCTATCTGTTTTTCTGCCTCGATTATATGTGCTGCGTTTTGCTCGTTTATTTCCGCTTGGCTTGTCGCGCTTTCTTCAACACTCTCTCTCGTTTCGTCGTAGATAGGAAGCTCGGATGTATTACGAACGCCTGTCATATCAATAAAGATTATAACAACGGAATACGTTTCGGCTGTTGTATCGATTGCTGTTGCCTCGCCTCGTATGCCGCCGGGGAAGATTACAATATCACCCTCCGCCAACTCTGCGCCATTAAGCAGCGGTGTCAAAACTGTCAAATCCAAATCAGGCAACAACGTGCCTATGCCTGCTGTAATTTCCTCTGTTGAGACAAAGCGATTTGTGCGGCGGCCATCATCGCCGATGATTGTATGCCAGTCCGTACCGTCAAAGGCTTCACCTATTTTGGTATTGATGTTGAAATACAAAATACCGTGCGCGGGGTTGGAAGGTCGCGCCGTAACAATGCGCACACCATCACTGATTAGCTCATCACCCTTATATAGAGCATTAGTGTCGCTAGTGAAAAACAATGTATCCGCATTGCGTGGCTGAGTAAGCGAGCTGTAGCCCGCCTGTGTACCTCTCCTAAATTGGATAGTCATCTTAAAAATCCTCCCATTCTGCGCCGCCCAATGCGCCGCGATTAAGTTTGTCTTGCAATGTTTCTCCATCAGCGAAAAGTATGCTGGTCGCGTCTACTTCGGTCCAATCACCATCTTTTCGCCCGTATAATGTTCCATCTAATGGGGAATCGGATATTCCGTCTCCGGGGTCTCCCTTTTCTCCCTTAAATGCCAATGCTCCGAGCAGCCATTGTGTGCCGTCAAAAGTAAAGGCTGTTACAGGGTCGCCCGCGCCCACGCTTATTCCCTCGCGGAGCTGGCCGGGGTTTTCGGTGAAATATGTGTCCCTTTCGGTTATGTCAACAAACCAGCGCACAGTACCGCCCATGCCTCCATCTGCTTCATCACTTCCCGGAACACCATCCCAAACGCTGCCATCAGAATATAGATACCGAATAGGCGTGTCGGCA
>WQSB01000161.1 GCA_009788085.1 Defluviitaleaceae bacterium | reverse complement strand
CGCAACGCCGTTCCCGGATAGGGCGGCAATCCGCCGCCACTGCCACTTACAGGGATAACATCTCGTATGCCCGCCGCGACAGCCCAAGCCATTTCGCCTACATTAAAACGAGCCATGTCTTGGGGGTTATTAATAAACGCCAGCTCCAACAACACCGCCGGCATGTTTGTAAGGCGAAGGATTCCAAAGGCATCCTGTCCGGTGGCGTTGGTTTGGGTTTTTACTCCCCTGTTTACAAACCCCAGCCATGAGATTCGCTGTAAAATAGCGTTGGCAATGCTTCTGGCGCGGCCGTTATCGCGTATGCTTACAAAAGCTTCCGTTCCTGTGCCCGGTGTGCCAACATTGCTGTTTAAGTGGATTTCCACCAGCGCGTCAACTCCGCTGCTGTTTGCCAGATTCGCATCCCGTGTGATGCTTCGGTCAACGTCCGTGGTTCTGTTGTTAATTACGGTGTATCCCCACCCGCGCAGTATATTACTGGCTTGGTTTGACACCGCCAAGGTCAGGTCTTTTTCCCTAAGTCCGTTTCCGACCGCGCCGGGGTCGCTTCCGCCATGCCCGGCATATATAGCTATTCTTGCCATAAAAATCACTCCCGCTTAAAATTTATGCATGTATACATACTATGCGGGAGATGACTAACAGGTACGTCCTTTAATTTAGAGGTTCATAACAAGGTAATCATTGCGTTCCGCACCCACGGAAACGTATTTGATGGGGCAGTCCACTACTTTTTCGATGTAGCGGATATAATCAAGTGCCGCAGGCGGCAGCTCTTCCATACTTCTGCATTTTGAAATGTCAGCCTTGAACCCCGGCAAATATTCATATACGGGCTTCGCTTTTAACAATTCATCGCCAGAAGGAAAGTCGCACACCCTTTTTCCGTCTACTTCATAGGCCGCGCAGACAGGAATTTCATTAAAATATGACAGCACATCCAGCTTGGTGAGCGCGAGTTCGTTTGCGCCCTGCATTTGGATTCCGTAGCGGCTTGCCGGAATGTCAAAACCACCAACCCTGCGAGGTCTCCCTGTTGCCGCACCGTATTCCCTGCCGGCGGCCCGCAGTGCCTCCGCTTCTTCCCCAAACAACTCTGCCGTAAAGGGGCCTTCGCCAACACAGCTTGAATATGCCTTGATTACACCCATAACATAGTCAAGCTTTTTTCCGGGAATACCCGCGCCGATGGGCGCGTATGCCGCCAAGGTCTGTGATGACGTGGTATAGGGGTAAATGCCGAAGTCAATATCCCGCAATGCCCCAAGCTGTGCCTCAAACATAATTTTTTTTCCGTCATTTGCGGAGGTCAATAAAAACTCCGTGACGTTAGTGATGTATGGGGCGAGCTTATCGCTATATTGCTCAATCCACGCCATAACATCGGAAATTTCCGCAACCGAATCGTATCCTTTAAGCGTTATGTTTTTCCATTCTACGATTTCACGCAATTTTTCTTCTATGGTATCACGGTGGAGCAAATCGCCCATGCGCAAGCCCTTTTTCATGTACTTATCACCGTAAACAGGTGCGATGCCGCGCCTTGTTGAGCCATATTTTTTGTCGCCTAGGCGTTCTTCCTCCAAAATATCCTGTGCCCTGTGGTATGGCATACAGATGAACGCCTTGTCACTGATTTTCAAGTTTTCGGGGGTGATTTCCACGCCTTGCGCGGCAAGACCTTCCAATTCGCCCATAAGATGCTCCAAATCAATAACCATGCCCGCGCCCATTACATTTACTGCGCTGTCGCGCAAAATCCCCGACGGCAAAAGATTGAGAATAAACTTGCCCTTGTCGTTGATTACCGTATGCCCGGCGTTGTTGCCGCCTTGATAACGGCATATGATATCATACCCCTCAGACAATAAATCCACCATGCGCCCTTTGCCCTCGTCGCCCCAATTTATGCCTACAACTGCTGTTAGCATGTTATTTCTACCTCCATTCCCAAGAGTTCACGGTTTGAGTCAAGAATTTTTTTGACCTCCGTCAAAAATTCCTCGGTTTGCTCCTTCGCCCCTCCTGTAAATTGCTCTGCTTTCATAATTTTTAATATTTCGTCGGCGGTAAGGTTGAACGTCGCGTCACTCAAAACGCGCTCGATTAAATCATTCTCGCCGCCATCTTGTTTGATTTTTTTTATGGCTTCCATTGAATGGATGCGTACGCGCTCGTGGAGCTTTTGCCTGTCGCCGCCTTTTTTTACGCAGTACATTAAAATATTTTCCGTTGCCATAAAGGGCAATTCATCGGTTAGGTGCTTTTCGATGATTTTTGGGTAAACAACAATCCCTTCGGCGATATTGAGAATCAGCGATAAAATGGCATCCACCGCGAGAAACGCTTCGGGAATGGAAATACGTTTATTTGCCGAATCGTCCAACGTCCTCTCCAGCCATTGGGAAGCGGCTGTAAACGCGGGATTTAGTGCGTCAACCATTACATACCGGGCAAGGGAAGCAATACGTTCGCTTCGCATGGGGTTTCGCTTGTACGCCATCGCGCTTGACCCGACCTGGGTTGATTCAAAGGGCTCGTCCAGTTCCTTCGTGTGGGCAAGTAGCCGTATATCGTTTGAAAATTTGTACGCGCTTTGTGCTATGCCGGAAAGCACAGACAAAGTGCAGTAGTCAATTTTTCGGGAGTATGTCTGTCCGCTAATGGGATATACACTGTCGAAGTCCATTTTTTCGGCTATCATTTGCTCCAATCGTTTTACTTTTTCGTGATTTCCGTCAAATAGCGCGAGAAAGCTCGCGCCTGTTCCCGTTGTGCCTTTGCAGCCAAGCAGCTTAAGGCGGTTTAATGCAAAATCTATGTGTTCCAAGTCAAACAGCAAATCTTGTATCCACAAGGTTGCGCGTTTTCCAAGCGTGGTGGGCTGCGCCGCTTGAAAATGGGTGTACGCCAAGCAAGACAGGGCTTTGTGCTTCTCGGCAAAGTCGTACAGCTTTGAGATAACATTAATAAGCAACCTTTTCACAAAACGCAACGCGCTGCGCTGGAGGATGATGTCGGTATTGTCCCCAACATAGCAGGATGTCGCGCCCAAATGTATGATGGGTGCGGCTTGCGGGCATTGCTTGCCATACGCCTTGATATGCGCCATAACATCGTGCCGGGTTTCCCGCTCTAAGGCTGCTGCCGTATCGCAATTTATGTCGGTGATATATGCTTTCATTTCGTTTATTTGCGCATCGCTTATAGGAAGCCCCAATTCTTGTTGGCTTTCGGCAAGTGCGACCCACAGCTTGCGCCATGTCGCAAATTTATTGTCATCCGAAAAAATAAACTGCATCGTTTCGCTTGCGTAACGCTTGCACAATGGATTTTCATATTTGTTCGTCATTTTCGTATCACCTCGGTTTTTAATTCTTGGGAAAATTAAATGCGGTGCCGGTAGCAGTAATGATGAATTTATTATATCATAACAATGAGGAATGGAGGCGGTTTAATGCATGATGTACATATTCATTTTTTGCATGGGTCAGAATGCGGCTACAGCCGGGAATTTTTTGACGGATATGTGAAAAAAGCCGTGGAAATGGGACTTGAGGAAATATATCTGCTGGAGCACGCCCACCATTTTCGCGAATTCGAGGGGGTGTACGCCCCTTGTATCGAATTTAATTCCGCCCAGCGAAAATGGCTGACGGCTGACCTGCGCGGCTCGGTGGAGGATTATTTGACGTTTATAGAATCAGTGACATGGGAGCTTACCATAAAGGTGAAATTCGGGCTGGAGGTTTGTTATATTCCCGAAACCTCGGGCAAGCTGGCGAATATTTTGGGACAATATAATTTTGATTTTCTGACAGGCGGCGTGCATTCCATAGACGGATGGCTCTTTGATGACCCCGGCCAGCGGGAGCTGTGGCGCGGCGTAGACGTAAACAAAACCTATCTCCGCTACTATGAAATTTTGCCTGAACTGTGCGAAAGCTGTTTATTTGGCGGCCTTGCCCATCCCGACAGTATAAAATGCTTCGGCTACAGACCAACCTGTGACCTGACGGGACAATACCAAAAGCTCTCCGACGCGCTGAATAAAAATAATATGTACACCGAGAATAACGGCGGCCTGAAGCTGCGCTACAATCCCGATTTGGAGCTTGGCCTGAATCCGCAGTTGCTGGCGGTTTTGCAACAAAACAACGTAGACATTCGAACCGCCTCCGACGCGCATCAGCTTAGTCACGTAGGCGCGTATATCCGAGAGCTTGGGGCGATGCTAGAAAAAGGTTTCCCCAAATCATCTGCTCGGCTTTTATAACATTTATTCGTTTGGAAAAAGAAGGATAATCTGAAAAGTAGTACCTATATTAAGTCCACTGTGTGAAATCAGCGAAGTGTCAGCAACAATCAACTCCGAAAGCGGGAAACCCCAGATGCGCCCTTCTGGCATTCTTCCATAAGAGGCAAAAGAAGTACCACTGTATACGCCGTAATTTGGGCATCCGGGATGAAAGCGGCTCATGCGAGGCACGCCCCAATATCTGTTGGGCTCGGTGGTAACATAACCATACGGGTCTATTATATTGCCGATAAAATGGTCATTGAGGGGCATGGCGTGCCATCCGTCCACGACCCAGACGGTTAAGGTCGAAATGGGGAATCTATAGTTTGGAATACCTCCGGAGGTCAAGCTTATTGTAAAATTGCCATACTCGTCAACGGCCGCCCACTGCGGGATATTAATCCCGGTGTTTTGTCCTATAAGTACCCACACCGCGATATCATCGCCTGAATTGCTTACATTGCCTGTTATAATCCAAGGGTTTTCTTCGTTTATAACAGGCGGCGACATCATGTACATACCCTCGGCTATTTTAATATCCACGCCGTTAATTTGTAGAGAGTTAAGCACGGGCGGGGTATTTTCCACCCGGAAAGTCACGGGCGACAATAGTGCCAGCGACGTGGGTTCCATGGGAAGTCCATGCTGTATGGTGGCTGTCTGGAAAAAAAATTGGCGATGTTTCCATCGGGTTGCTGGCGGTGGGATTCTGCCAGCGGCATAACCCAGGCCATCTATGTATAAAGTCACGGCCTACAAAGTAATATGTGCCGTTAAAATTGATTCCGTCCTCGTTTGTTATGTCCGGATTGCGTCTTTGCATCTCCTTGATGGTGGGGAAACTGCCGCTGAATGCGGGGTGCATCCAGTCTATGCCTGTGTCAATTACGGCAATTACCACTCCCTCGCCCCTAATGCCCTCTTCGTGAAGCCGATACGCTCCCATTCTGGCGTGGCCCGGAACTCTGCTGAGAGGAGTAGGGGACGCGCCAGAGTCTTCAAGTCGCAGAGCTTCGCCTTGGACATTTAAATGAACGTCCCGGACGCTTTCAAAGGCCATCACAGCATCAATTAAATGCGGCGGCAATGTTAAAATAACGCCGCTAAAAGCACGGCGAAACTCGCTAACAATCGAATAAGAAGAATTTCGCGTCAACGGCGATGCAAAAAGATAGCTTAACTCTCGTCGGAAGAGGGCATGGTCGTCCTCTATAGCTTGTGCCGATTCTGTGGGGCTACTATTAAACAAAACGATTACATTTACTGGCGAACTTTCGTAAATTAAGCCCCCATAAAACATACTCGCCGCAAGAATCAAAGATATCAAACCGGTCATATATATAAGCCCCTTTCGGATAAATTTTACATTTACCAATTTTCTTTGTCAATGTCCCGGAAAGTTTAAAAAAAAGTCCGGAAAATACTTATTCCAAAGCCGGTCAGCCCGTCCCCGGCAATCAATCCCGGCCCACGCACGGCCATGTGCTTTGTTCCGATTACGAGCCTGAGTAAAATCGAGGCCAGTAGCGTTATTCCAAAAATGGGACTATTAATCAGCAGGCCCGTGGCCAGCATCAGCCCTACGCTTTTATTCCCAAAGGCGGCTTGAAGCACCGCTCCCGGCACGGCCCAAATAGCCAACTCTCGAATAGGCTCCGGGTTCACGGCCTCAATGACTGTGCTGGCGTAAAAAATACTCATGGGTGGGATAACATCGTTGTTGACAAGCATTACGCCAAAAATCAGTGACATCCCAATGCCAATAATCACGCCCAGCTGCTTGAGAATTATCTGTTGCCTGCGCCCATGAAGCTCATGGGCTTTATTTCTGCCCATACCGCGAATGAGCCAGCCCGTTTTCAGACCGATTCCCGTGTCTGCCAAGGGTAATCCAACCGCACCGATATACCCCACCAGCACGGCCAGCGGCATATCCGGAAACCCGATTAACATGCCAATTGTGAGGCAAATTGTTACAACGGCGAAAGCCGGAGCCCACCCGGAATGCATAGACGCCGTACCCACCAGCACCATAACAACTACCGAGGCAATACCGGCAAAGGCCACCCACGCCACGGACATTCCCGCGCTCATGTCGCTGAACACGCCCGTGACAAACGCGATAACAACAGCCCCCACCATAAACAGCCCCACCGAGCCAAGAAGCACCTTTCGCGTGGCGGAATCGCTTACCTCCATTTCGCCCTGCACCTTGCTTCCTTTAGAAATTGTAAGAATAATCTGCGCCAGCGCGATAATCCCCGCCCCAATCATGATTCCCTGGGCGATATTGGAATCCCCGATGTCAAATCCGCTAAAAAGCCGTGCGGAATGCCCCCGGAGAATCATACCGACACCCAGCGCGGCCATGGAAATCATATTGGCAATGAAAGCAATACCCACGCCGGCGGCGGGAATGCCTAAAAAGCTTGCAATCGCGCCGACCGCCAGCCCCTGC
>WQSB01000160.1 GCA_009788085.1 Defluviitaleaceae bacterium | reverse complement strand
TGGGGACGGAGTCCCCATTCCAATTGAGGACGTTGTTGTTGACGATATCATCGTGGTGCGGCCCGGCGAAAAAATGCCCGTAGACGGCGTCGTAATCAGCGGCCAGACTGCCGTGGACGAATCCATGCTTACGGGGGAAAGTATGCCCGTGAACAAATCCACAGGCGATACCATTATCGGTGCGAGTATTAACAAAAACGGCGCGATTCAATACCGCGCAACAAAGGTGGGCAAAGATACCGTGCTTGCGCAAATCGTCAAGCTGGTGGAGGACGCACAGACGTCCAAGGCTCCCATTGCACGGATTGCGGATATTATCAGCGGCCATTTCGTTCATGTTGTCATTATCGTGGCCATTTTGTCGGGGGCGGCGTGGCTAGTATCCGGCCAGGGCGTGGCCTTTTCCCTGACGATTTTGGTGAGTGTGCTGGTAATCGCCTGCCCCTGCGCGTTGGGGCTGGCCACGCCCACGGCCATCATGGTGGGCACGGGCAAGGGCGCGGAAAACGGCATTTTAATCAAGGGCGGCGAACCGCTGGAAACCGCCCATAAAATCCAAACCGTTGTCCTTGACAAAACCGGCACAATAACCCAAGGCAAGCCTCATGTAACAGATGTCCTAGCGGACGGCCAAAACCGTGAACATGTAGAGGGAGGCCAGGATAACATCTCGTGGCCGGGTACGGCGTTCGATGCTGATGAAGTCCTCCGTTTAGCGGCGGGGGCGGAAAAATCCTCCGAGCATCCCCTGGGGGAAGCCATTGTAAATTACGGCATGGAGAAATTCGGCGCGCTACCCGAGGCCGAGCATTTTAATTCCATAACCGGCCAAGGCATTGAAGCGCGAATTGAAGGCCGCGACATTTTAATAGGAAACAAAAAGCTGATGGATGCCCGCGAAATTAGCCTTGTGGCGCAGGATGCTGACGCGCAGGTAATGCACGACGCGCTGGCGGCTGAGGGCAAGACTCCTATGTACATTGCAATCGACGGAATTTTTGCCGGAATCATCGCCGTGGCGGATATTATCAAGCCCACAAGCAAAGCTGCCGTCCAGCGGCTGCAAAGCATGGGAATTTCCGTGGTGATGCTGACCGGAGACAATAAACGCACGGCGGAAGCAGTTGCCAGACAGGCCGGAATCTCGGAGGTTTTATCGGAAGTCCTTCCCGGCGATAAGGCCGAAAACGTGAAAAAATTACAGGCACAGGGCCGCGTGGTGGCCATGGCGGGCGACGGCATCAACGACGCTCCCGCGCTGGTGCAAGCCGACGTAGGCATTGCCATCGGCGGCGGCACAGATGTGGCAATCGAGTCCGCCGAAATCGTCCTCATGCGGGGGGATTTGCAGGGGGTGGCACAGGCCATTTACCTAAGCAAGCGCACCATGCGCAACATCCGGCAAAATCTCTTCTGGGCCTTTGCCTACAATGTGCTTGGAATCCCCATCGCCATGGGCGCGCTCTATCTCTTTGGCGGCCCTCTCCTTAGCCCCATGATTGCCGCCGTAGCCATGAGCTTTAGCTCCGTGTCCGTGCTGATGAATGTTCTAAGGCTGAAAAGGATTAATTTGAATATAGGCGCATAATATTGCTACCTCTTGTATTTTTATGTATTATATTGTCAAGCAGTCGCAGAGGGCGGTGTGTTTTGGCTGGATTCCCGGAAGGGAGGAAGGCCAGTGACAGTTATCCCACTTACAGTTTACGAAATGATGGATTTAATCCTTACAATAATACTGATTCAAATCATGTGGAAAACGTCAAAAAGCACACAAAAATAAGCCCGACCGGCAAAAGTTTAGGCTTATTTTGTGTGGCATAGAGCACCTATAAATTTTTAGGGCATCTGGTCATCACACCGCCGGAGCGATTGTGACCAAATCAGGAGAGGACGCCTGCCAGCGTTCTCTCTTTTTTATCTTGCCCTATTTTACACCCGTATACACTCGCCTGTCAAATTCAATTCTCCAAATGCTTCCCTATAAGCTCGCAAATTTCCGTCAGATATTTTTCTTCCAGCTCACCGAAGCGGTTTAGCTCTGGGCTGTCAACGTCAAGCACGCCAAAAATTTCTCCGTCTTTATAAATTGGAATCACAATCTCCGACCGCGACGCGGAATCGCAGGCGATATGCCCGGGGAATTCGTGTACGTCTTTTACGAGTTGCGTCCGTCCCTCGGCCACGGCTGTCCCGCATACGCCTTTCCCCACCGGGATTCTTATACAGGCCGGCAGCCCCTGAAACGGCCCAAGCACTAACTCACCGTTTTTCATTACATAAAAGCCCACCCAATTGATTCTGTCCATGTAGCCGTTGATTACCGCAGACACATTCGCAAGGCTTGCAACCACGTCCTTGTCGTCCTCCAGCACGCGCTTGGCCATATATGTCATAAGCTTGTAATTCTGCTCCGGGTCGGCCTGTCTTTTCACACGGTACATGCAATCACTCCCCTAAAAATATGTCTTCATAAATTAAACGGATTTTGCGGGAAATCTCAAGACTTTTCTTATTATTGCCCGTTTTCATGTAATTCTTTTCCAATAGATGGCAGAAGTCCAGCGCGTAGAAAAACTCACTTCTATTAAGAAGAAAGGGAAGACTATGTTCTTCCAAATAATTTGCCGCCCCGTTTTCCCGTAGGCTTAGAGTCCGGCGCAAGGCTTCAAAAACCACTGTAAATACTTCATTATGCCGCGCTTCATCCAATGCTTGCGACAGCAGAGTTTTGGCTTCCCCTTGACGTTTAAGCTCTATCAGGCAGTTTATTTTACGATATGTATTTTCCATGTGGTCAAGGGACGATACATAGAAAAATTCATAAGCACGATTATAATACCGCAAAGCCTGTTCAGGTTCGTTGCGTTTCTGGTGATAATAACCCAGCAAATGTAAAATCATACCTATATATTTTTTCCGTCCAAGCTTGCGGCCTATGCTTTCCGCCTTTAGCAAAGCCTTATCCAACAAGACCTTTGCCCTGTTAAGCTCATCTATCCGCAAGTAGTTAAGGGCAAAAACATGGTCAATAAACACGCTCAATACGCTTAACCTGTCATCATTGTGATGTCTGCGGGCTTCTTCCAGATAAAGGATGGCGCGAAGCGGGCGGCTAAGACAGCTGTATCCAACAGCAACGCTGTAATACAAGCCCGCAAGGCTACCCAAGTTATATTCCTTTAGCTCTAGGGCTTTCAAAACAAACTTTAAAGCACTTTTATAGTCCCCCCTGCGGAAGCTAAGGACATTTCTGACGCGGTAATAGTGATAGAGATGCTCGTTTTCCATGTCTTCAAGCTCGTTTGTAAGCTCGTCCAGCATTTCTTCTGCGGCGTCATATTCACCGCAAGTCAAAAGGAACTGCACGCTAAACAGCCTGTAGAGCATTATCAAAGACTTTTCAAAAGGAAGCTTTAGGATAACCGAAAGCTCCTGATTTAGCTCCTTTGCGTCCTCCAAACGCCTATCCGACATCAGCTGGCCCCATACATAAAAACGCTCGTGAAAAGCGGCGGATTCTTCCTCAAAAAGCGGCGCGCCCTCTATGCCCAAAGCGCGTTTTATGGCTTTAAGCATATCGCTGTCACAATCACTTAACCCACGCTCTATCCGGCTGATTGTGGCAACACCACAGCCGCAGTAATGTGCTATGTTTTCCTGTGAGAGCCCAAGATGCTTCCTTATTTCCTTTATTTTTCCGCCCAAATCCATTGCCGCACCCCATTTTTCAAATACCACAATTATTTTAGCTTAAAACGTCTAAAAAGCAAAATTTCTGAAAAATCAGCTTGTTGATAGCTAAATGCTGCCTAATGTATAGTGACTATAAAAGGATGTGAGGAAATGCCTATAATCGAAGTAAAGGATTTAGTGCGTGATTTTGTCGTGGGCGACGGCCTGTTTAACAGAAACAAAAAAATAATACATGCCGTAAGGGGTATAAGCTTCTCTGTTGAAAAGGGCGAAATCTTTGGGCTTTTGGGGCAGAACGGCGCGGGCAAAACTACTACCATAAAAATGATGATAACCATGCTTGCGCCCACAAGCGGCATATGTAAGGTGCTTGGCTACGACAGCTTTGGTCAGGAAAAAATGATACGCAATCGAATTAACTTTGTATTTGGCGGCGAATATGGGCTATACCGCCGTCTTTCCGCAAGGGATAACTTGAAGTATTTCGCCAATCTATACAAGATACCCCGCAAGGTCAGGGATGCCAGAATAAACGAACTGCTTGATTTAGTAGGGCTTTCGGACAGGGGGGATACCCGGGTCGAGACTTTCTCAAAGGGTATGACACAGCGTGTCCAAATTGCCAGAGGGCTTATTAACAGCCCGGAGGTACTGTTCATGGACGAGCCCACTATCGGACTAGACCCCATAGGCGCGGAAATGCTGCGAAAAACCATTACGGAGATAAATAGCCTCGGCACAACCGTGTTGCTTACCACTCATAATATGTATGAAGCCGATGAGCTTTGCGGTCGCGTCGCTATTATAAAAGAAGGGGAGCTTATCACACTGGACACCCCGGCAAACATCAAAAACAGGCTTACCCCAAGGAAAATAGAGCGCGTTGAAGAAATAACATTGGAGGACGCTTACATACAGCTTGTAAAAGGGGGTGAGGGGGAGTGAATTCTTCAAGTGTGCTGCTCACCTCCATGCTTGTGCAAATGAAACAGACTTTTGCGCGTAATATGTTCAAATTTACTTTATTTGTTGGGCCCTTCCTTACTACGATTATACTTGGCGAGATGTACCGCCATTCCACGGCAGACAATTTCGTTGCTTATGTTGTCCTTGGAAGCGGCTTGTGGAATTTGTGGAACTGTATCGCCTTTTCATCGGCGGGCGACATAAACCGGGAGCGTTTCAGCAACACCCTCTCCATAATATTCTCCGCACCCGCTGACTTTCGCCTGATACTGCTGGGCAAAATTTTCGGCAATACCATACTTTCACTCGGCAGCTTCTTTTTAAGCGTGTTCTTTGCCATTATACTCTATCGCCCACCGGTTATCGTCAACAGTTGGGGCTTGCTTATGCTCTCGCTGATACTGACTATAGCCGCTTTTATAGTCATGAGCATCTTCATTGCCTACCTGCTTACACTCTCCCGAAAAACAACTATTTACATGAATTGCCTAGAAATTCCCTTCACTTTAATTTGCGGCTTTGCTTTCCCTATAGAAAACCTGCCCCAAAAGTTGCAGTACATTGCTTGGCTTTTCCCGCCCACTTGGGCTGTCCGGCTTCTTCGCCACTCCGTAACCCAACAAGCCCATGGCTTTTGGGAGAATTTCATACCCCTGATTATAAGTACAATAGTTTTCGCGCTTTTGGCCGCATGGCTCTACAGGATAATTTTCAGGCAAACAAAAATTTTGGGCACACTTGACATGGCATAGGGGGTTATTGAAATGATAGTACGATTTTTTTCCCAGGCTTGGCTTAACGCCAAGGTGCATCAGGGAGGGCTTAACATGACGGAATTTCTGGCGTACAAGGTGGGGGTTTCCGTTTCCACCCTTATGCTTTACGTACTTATCGCGCGCTACACAACAGGACTGGTGGATTTAACGGCTTGGGTCGTGGGCAACGCTTTTGCCCTTTGCGTTTATGAATGCATTTTTAACATTGGAGGGACATTCAACGCAGAGCGTTTTAGCGGCAGACTTAGGGCAATCGTAGTGTCCCCCACAAGCAAGCTTGCCGTGATTATGTATAACGGAGTATCCTCTATTGTGGTCGGCTTCATTACCATAACAGCGGCCTTTGTAGTCGGCGGACTCATTTTTGGAGTGCAGTTCGCGGACATTAATATAGCCATGTTTGCCCTTTCGATACTGGCGGCGGCTGTGGCTTGCGTGGGATTGGGCTTGCTCCTTGCCGTTTTCGCGCTGATAACGGACAGCATGTATCTAATGCTAAATGCCCTGGCTTTGCTTATCATAATCTTTTCCGGTGCAAACTTCCCCGTATCACAGTTGCCTGTAGGTGCTCAATATATAGCCAATATTTTTCCTCTTTACCGTAGCGTTGCGGCGGCAAACCTTAGTATAGGCGGCAGTTTTTCCCCGGAATATTGGCGGCTCTTGCTGGGCGAGTTCATTCTTGGCCTGTCCTTTTATCTTGCCGCATTCTTGCTGATTAAAGCAATAGAGCGTGTCGCCGTCAAAAAAGCTACGTTGGAAATGTTTTAGTTCCTTGACCTGTGGCCTATGGTTTAGTATATTGGGGGAAATTCTAAGAAAAGGTGTGTATAGGCATGAGAGTCGGAACAGTTACAGAGGTAAAGCAGTTTGAGTATCGCGTGGGGCTTACGCCGAATAATGTGCGCGACTATGTAAGCAATGGGCATCAAGTATTTGTGCAGACCGGGGCGGGCGAGGGTTCGACCTTGACGGACGAGGAATATGTCGCGGCGGGGGCGACTATTTTGCCTACGGCCAAGGATGTCTGGGAAATCTGCGACATGATTGTAAAGGTAAAGGAGCCCCTGGAGCAGGAATATTCCCTGATGCGTGAAGGGCAAATTATTTACACCTATTTACACCTGGCGGCGGACAAGGAGCTTACCGACGCGCTTTTGGCGTCCAAGTCCAAGGCGGTTGCATATGAAACAATCCGGGATTCGGCAGGCGGATTGCCTTTGCTTCGCCCCATGAGTGAAGTCGCCGGAAAACTTAGCGTACAGGCAGGGGCCCGCTGCCTGGAAAAACCCAATGGCGGCCGCGGCGTTCTCTTGGGCGGGGCGATTGGCGTTATGCGTGGCAAAGTGCTGATTA
>WQSB01000159.1 GCA_009788085.1 Defluviitaleaceae bacterium | reverse complement strand
ACTTGTGCAAATCGTAGCGATTAACGCAAGTGCGAAAATGATGCCTCCCGCTCGCTTCTTCCGTGTGTCCATAATGGACGCAATTCGTTTACGCATACCTTGACTACCTCCATAAAAATTAGTTGATAAAGCTGTTTTGAACCTTGATTGATACCGTACCACGCCGATTATGGCTTCGCTGTATTGTTGGCGGGTATCATCATCCGCACTTATGGTTATGTCCGTTACAGCATTATTAAAAAAAATGGCCGCTCGCGTTTGCAACGGCGCGAGCAGCATCTATCGTGGTTGTGTCTCTAGTTTGGATACCTATCCTACATTTATTGTGGATAGTGTGGCTTGGGAAAGAAGGTTTACCCCGCGATATTCTGAATTGCCCTGTGTTTTTTTCCGTTTTTGCCGAAGCTATAATTTACTCCCATCATCCACCCAGCTCTTGGCCTCGTCCACGGCCATGGTTGAAGGAATGGCCACATTGGTTCTGGGGTCGTGCCCCAAACTGTCATCGGCGATGGAAATAGATTCAAATAGCGGAACCTCAAAGTCTCTGTTTGAGATGGCGAATTGCTGCAAGCCCTGATTGGTTGATATCGTGCTTTTACTATCCATTTGCATGTCTCCTTGTGCGTAGTTTTTTTGTAGTATTGGCCTAAGTGGAGTATACTATGCAAAAAAAAGGATGAGTGCGCATGAATATTCGGGACGCGATAAGCAAAAAGAGATTAATTTTGGACGGCGGAATGGGGACGGAATTATATAAGCGGGGCGTAAGCGGCGATACCTCTCTGGCTAATATACACGCGCCGGACGCCGTTTGTGAAATCCACCGGGCCTACATCGAGGCGGGTGCGGATATAATAACGGCCAACACCTTTGGCGCGTATAAACACAAGTTTGATAATTCGAAAGACCTGATATCAGGAGCGTTTGAAATCGCGAAAAAAGCCCGTGGGGACAAAAACGTATATATCGCGATGGATTTGGGCGCGACGGGATTAATGCTGGAGCCCTACGGAGACGTCTCCATAGAGGAATGCCGCGAAATATTTGCGGAGGCGGCGAGGACGGGCGCGGCAAATGGTGCGGATTTAGTAATAATAGAAACGATGATGGACTTGAGCGAATTAAAAGCCGCATTGGACGCCGCCGCCGAAACGGGCCTGCCCATCATGGCAACCATGAGTTTTACCGAAAGCGGGCGCACAATGTACGGCGCGAGCTTGGAGGAAATGGCGGAAGCCTTCAACCATCCAAATGTAATTGCCATAGGAATGAACTGCGGCTTTGGCCCAAAAGCCTACATGCCGCTGATTTCCACGCTTTTGCAGCACACCGACAAGCCGCTCATCCTACAGCCAAATGCCGGGCTACCTATAGTGGGCGGCGACGGCGTCCCCGTCTATGACCTAAACGCGAAGGACTTCGCCGCTCTCATGGCCGAAGCCGCCGGAAAGGGCGTCCGGGTGCTGGGCGGCTGCTGCGGAACCACACCGGAGCATATCGCCGCTATGGCAGACGTCGTTTCAAGCCGTGATTGCCCCCCGGTGGCGTCGTTGTGATTCCTGTATTTGGAATCATCTCACTTTTTGTTCTGATTGGAAGCCTTGGCGTGTTATTTCTGCACTACAGGCTGTTATTAAAACGTGGCATTTTGGACGACGGTCTCAAACGTCTCGACGAGCTTCTTCGTATCCGGCTGGAAATTATATACGAAATCGCGGAAGACCTAGAAGATGGCTCTGAGATAAAAGAGCAATGCATAGAATACTCCGGCAAGCGCGCGAGGGAAACTATAAAAGCTCTGCCACGGATTCACAAAGCCATCGCCGCCGCCATCCACGACTCCACCGACGACGACTCCCCTTCCACCGAAATAAAAGAAGCCCTGGCGGAAAATGCCCAAGAAATCAAGCAAGCCACCGAGGGCTATAACAACGCCCTTGTAAAATACAATGCCTATGTAAACAAATCACCGGGGCAAATCATCGCTCTTATGGTAGGCCTAAAGCCCGAAAAGGCCATCAGCACAGAAATCAATTTTTAAACCCTGTCCTTTTAGAGTGTGCGTAAAGCACAGACGGAGGCAAATATTTGACCTGCATACTCTCATTGAAAAACTTGAAGAACAAGCCCATGTTCAAAATTACCGTGGTTGCGCTCGTATGTTATAATCCAATCATAACAAACTATAAGAATAGAGGCTTCCGGTGCGGATATACTTGGAATGCACTCCGCTTTGTTATTTTATGCAAGCCCAATAAATCAAGATGCTATAGCCTCGCGGGCCAATTCGTCGCAGCGTTCGTTTTCCGGGTTGCCGGCGTGGCCCTTTACCCAATGGAAGGTAACGCTGTGCTTTTCCAACAGAGATAAGAGAGTTTCCCAGAGGTCGGGGTTTAGGGCGGCCTCTTTTTTATTGCGTTTCCAGTTATTTTCACGCCAGCGGAGAGCCCAGCCCTTTTGGATTGCATCCACTACATAGCGGGAGTCGGAATAAACATCTACCTCGCAGGGCTGCTTCAAGGATTCCAGCC
The DNA here is from genome assembly GCA_009788085.1 of Defluviitaleaceae bacterium. Taxonomy (GTDB): domain Bacteria; phylum Bacillota; class Clostridia; order Lachnospirales; family WQUN01; genus WRAH01. Next base: position 4,265 of record WQSB01000159.1, on the reverse strand, counting down.
CCTTAATCACTCCCATCATTTCCATGCGGTTATTGGTGGTTTCGGCCTCTCCGCCGGAAAGCTCCCTGCGGTGCTCGCCATAGAGCATCACCACTCCGTATCCCCCCGGGCCAGGATTGCCGGAACACGCGCCGTCGGTGTAAATGGTGACCTTCTTTCCAATGGAGGCTTTGTCCCCAAACCCCCGCTTCACTTCCTCGGCTATAAACGCACCTGCGGTAAGCAAGTCGGCGGGTGTGGTGATTTTAATATTGAGGTCGCTTCCCTGTACAATGTACACGGGAATGTTAAGTCGTTCCACCAGCGCGCTGTCGTCGGTGGCATCGGCAAGAACGCCGTCGGCTTCTGCTTGATTGTAGGCGCGGGTGATTAAGTCGTATGTAAAGCCCTGAGGGGTCTGCGCCCGCCAAAAGCACCGGCGGTCGAGTGTGGCTTTGATTTGCCCTGCGGAATTCGCCTGCTTGATGGTGTCGGTCACGGGGGCGCAGGCTATTGCCGCACCGTGTTTTGCGGCTGAGGCGGCCACGGCTTCGATGATTTCAGCCGTGACAAAGGGACGGATTCCGTCGTGAATCAATACGATGTCCGTAGCTGCGTCAAGCTTTTTCAAGGCCGCGTAAACGCTGGCGGCACGGGTTTCTTTGCCGCTTACGATGTGACGCAGCTTCTTTATATTGTAGGCTTCCACCTTGTGGGAATAACCCTCCGGCACGGCGACGGCAATTTCCCGAATAAAATCCAAGCCGTCAAAAACAGAAAGGGTGCGTTTCAAAACAGGCTCGCCGCCAAGGTCTAAAAATTGCTTGGGCACATCGCCGCCAAGACGTTTGCCCTCGCCAGAGGCGGGAATCACCACGCTTACTTTAAAATCCAAGAAATAGCCCCCTAATAAATCTGCACCACTTTGTCCGGGTAAACCAAGGCCGGGCAGCTGGCTGTAATCATATCCACCCACACAAAAAACTCCATCCCCGGCGCGATGTCCCCGGGGTTCAGCGGATTGTGATTATAGTCCAAAATCTGTGTCTCACGGGTGAAAGCAACGCGGTATTTTCCATCAGCACTCAGGAAAATTACGCTGTCTGTGCCATATTGAATATTCTCACTGACCAGCACCGTAAAAACCGCTGCTTCTTCAAAATCCCAATTCATCCAAACAGCCACCGCAGGGGCGGGACGGCCGTCCATGGACGGCCTGTACGCGACACGAATCCCCATTCCCGGTGCGATATCGTCAATTTTTATAGGCAGCCCGGTAAGCAAATCAAAAATAGGCGCGTCATTTACCTGTATAACCAGCTCCGGCAGGCCACCATCCGTAATGGCCTCGCCGATGATGCTGATTCTATCGTCCTCCAAGCCTATTACAGAGCCAATTGTTTCGTTCACATTATCACCCGCGGCTAAAACTGTCAAACCTTGAAAAAAAACCAAAATGGCAAATATGCATACAGTCACTTTTTTCATAAGTGCCTCCATTCTGGGTATATTATTCCCTTTCGCACTGTAAAAATATGCATATGTATTTAGAAAAAACCATTGGGATTAGAAAAAGGACGCTTGTTTTTAGTAAAGTTCTTTGTAACGCCGAAGATAGTTGAGAACAACTTTAGCGTTTTTACTTTCGGTAGTCCGGCTTTTACTCCATACCCGGCCTAACCGTGCGCGAAAGCCGTACCATGAAAACGAAAATTGCTATATATCCGCGAAGGATGTTATAATTTTCAACTGAAAACGCTATAATATCCGACACCTCACGGTCGCTACCGCTTTTTGCAGTAGACATATTCTGGCATACTTTCCCTTTCGGACGCAAATAATATTTTGGCTGTTTGGCGGAGGGTATCAGAAAGGGTTGGCAAAATGCCCGAGCTTTCAAGATTCGAAGACATCATGATAAAAATGCTGTTTAATGACGACGTCCGGCACAACAAGCCGCTGGAGGGCGAAAAAGTTTTCATGGCGGCAAAAATTGAGGACGGCGTGGTGACATGGTGCGACGGCGAAATCGACATAGCCCCCGAAGTCATGTACAAAAACAGCTATGCCTACTAACTTCTTCTCAGCCCTTCTGGACTGGGTATACCCTCCGGCGTGTATCGCATGCCGGGGACTGCTGCCGCTCAACTTCTCTGGGCGATATATTTGCGCGGAATGCGAGAAGCTTTTCGAGGCTGTGCCCGCGCCTGTTTGCGGGCGGTGCGGGGTTTCCATGGAAACGGAAGCCCCCTGTTGTTCGTCCTGTTACGGCAAAACCTTTCATTTTACATATAATCGCGGAGCGTTCCCTTATGACGAATTGATTCGGGACATGCTGCACGAAATCAAATTTCGCAATAAAAAGCGTGTGGCGGAGGGGCTGGGAGAGCTGTGGGTTTCTGTCATTAAGGAAAATCCGCCGCTTGCAGCTTGGGACTGCTCTTCCGCGAGTGAACTCACTTTTGTTCCCATGCCCATGCATCCGGTTAAGCAGCGCGAGCGAGGCTTTAATCAAGCCGAAATTCTTGCCTGTGCCCTTTCCCGGGGGTTTAACGTGCCTATGGAAAAAATTCTTATCCGCACAGAGGACACCCCTCCTCAAGCAGGCCTGCATCCACGCCTCCGGGCGGAGAATGTCAAGGATGTTTTTTCAATTCAGCCGGAATTCGATGTTCGTGGTAAAAATTACATACTGGTCGATGACATCTACACAACGGGCGCAAGTCTTAATGAATGCGCGAAAGTTCTAATTTCTGCGGGTGCGTTGATGGTTTTATGCATGACTTTTGCGATTACGGTAAAAAATATTGACAAAGTCTAAGTAAAATTCAAAGTCGTGCCGATAAGTTAAATACAACAAGAAAATTCGGGCGGCTTGGGGGCAAAGCCCCTCCCCTACTCAATAGAAAGGAAGGCGGTTAATATGGACTTGAGAGTAACAGGTGCCTACAGTGCCTACGCCTTGCAGCCGACAAGAAACACTGCGCCCAGCCCAAGGACGGAGCGTGCGCGTGCGGATAGCGACAAAGTGTCCATATCGGCTCATGCGGGAGATTATCAGGCGGCACTGACGGCAGCGCGGAACACGCCTGACATAAGGACCGATTTGGTAAGCAATATACGGTCGATGCTGGACGCGGGAACATACAGCGTATCGGCAAGTGACGTGGCTGCGCGCATCTTCCAGGAACTGGCATAAAAACACAGGGACGTTATAAATAAAGACTCTTCCGGAAGCCAAAGCATGTGTGCAAGGTAGGAGGAGTCTTTATCACGCAAAGGAGGGCAGCCTATAATGGCCGGAATGATAACCCAGCTGGTTGCGGTAATGAAGGAACAAATAGAACGTCATACCGAGCTGTACGGGCTTTCGCTGGAAGAGAAGGACGCAATTGTCCACAACGATATTGACCAGCTGCAAAAGCTGGTGAATTTAAAGAACATGGTAATTTCCCAGAACAATCGGCTGGAAAAACAGCGGGTGTCACTGGTTGGCGACATCGCGGAGGTTCTGGGGCTTCCCGACAAGGACTTATCCCTGTCGCAGCTGATAGAACTAATGGCGGGCAAACCCGAAGAGGAAGAATTAAAAGAAGTGGGTATGCAGCTTAGAGATATCGTGGAAAAATTAAAGGAAATTAACGATTTAAACAGGGAGCTGCTGGACAGCGCAATAGAATTTGTAGAGTATTCGCTAAACGCGCTGCGCTCGACAATCGCGCCGGAGCCTCCGGAATATCCGGCGGCCAAGGCCAAGGCGGACGGCAGCGGGGGAGCAAGTTCATTTAACGCAATGCGTTAGAGGGGGATTTTTTTAATGGGTTTTGGAGGATTATCAATAGCTACAAGCGGCATCCGAGCCGCGCAGGTTAATCTGGCGATTACCGGTCATAATATTTCCAACTCGGAGATTCCCGGGTATTCGCGCCAGAGGATTGTCCAGACTACGTCGTTTTCGAGGCAGGTTGGGTTTACCCGCAGCCACGACCGCATGGTTGTGGGCATGGGAACAGACTGGACTGCCGTTCATCAAATACGCAATGAATTTTTGGATATTTCCTACCGCCAAAACGTGGGACGGCTAAAATTTTATTCCACGGTGGTTCAGACCGGCTTGGTTATCGAATCCTTGCTGGGTGAGCTCCACGGCGCGTACAATTTCCAATCCGTACTTAATGATATGTGGACTCGTATCCAAGAGCTTTCCACCAACCCCGCCGGCATCGACACCCGACAGCTTTTCCTTGCCACGGCCAATTCCTTTTTAATGAAAGCACAGGACGTTT
>WQSB01000158.1 GCA_009788085.1 Defluviitaleaceae bacterium | reverse complement strand
AGTCCCTTGGTTCCCCGGATTACATCTCCTGCTTTTGGGTTTTGGAGCAGAGTTTCTTGTAGTTGACGGAGTTCATTGTCGCCAAGGCCCAGCTTTTGCCATTGGCGGTCAAATTCCGGCATCATTACAAATTCACGGGTCATATCTCTATTATAGAACATACCCTATTAAATAGGGGGTGTCAAGAAGAAAGGGAAAAATTCCAATTATGTTTTAGACAGCGTTCGTAAATCATCTCGCACTTGATAAAAAACTTCCAAGTGTTTTCTCATTTCCTCATGCAAGTAAAAATCTTTCTTCTTTGCTGCCCAGTGGAAAAGAATATCATGGGTTAAGTGTAAACTCGATCTAAATACTATCATCGGATCATCTCTGATCAATATTTCGCCTTTTTTCTGTGCTTGCTTGATTAAGGGGACCATTATTGCCAGATGCTCAGTCTGTTGCATATTTGCCCAAATTTTTGGGTTGTTAAGCAAGCTTATAAGAAACTGGGCATAAATTTCAGGACCATACTCACAGTATTCGTCAAAATATATGCAATGGGCTTTCCACAGCTTATTCCATGCCCCTTCGGTAGACAGCAACGTAGAAAAATCCCCGGGTTTAAAAAGAGCTATTTGCGAAAAAATCGCGGATATTACGCTTATCTTTTCCGGAAAGTAAAAGTAGAAGGTGCTGTAGGCGACCTTGGCTTCTTTGCATATCTGCTTGATGGACGTAGCCTCAAAGCCTTGTGTTTTTATGAGTTTGTACGCAGCAGTGGCAATCTTCAGCTTGGTTTCTTCAGTCTTTTTCGTGGCATTCACCCAAGCCAATATATCGCTTTTTTGCTGTAAGAGTCAATTAAAATTTTAAGGCAAAATATTTATTGACAGGGAGAAAAACCTATGTTAAATTAAATCGTACTCAAGTATGATTATATTGGACGCGAGTATACAAACGAAAAGAGGAGCATTTTGATGAAACGTTTTATCACAATTTTTCTGGGTGTCGCATTGGCGGCATCGCTGATTATCGCTTGCGCTACACCGGGAGCGCAACGTCAAACAGGGGTTTTCAGAGGTTCGGCTGTTGGCTATGTTGGTACGATGATTGTTGAGGTTGAAGTTAACCGTGGTAATATCCGGCGTATTGACGTTGTGCAACACAATGAAACCCCGATATTGTCCGATGTTGCCTTTCAACGTGTGATTTCAGCCGTTGTAAATGAGGGAAACCTTAATGTAGACAATGTAACAGGTGCAACATTCACCACTATGGCCTTGCGTACGGCCATTACTGAGGCTTTGACCTCTGCCGGCATTGACACAGGCGCAATGATGCGGCCAAGGCAAAGACCTGTTGGAGGACAAACCATCTATAAGCAGGCAGACGTGATTGTAATAGGCGGCGGCGGAGCTGGGCTTGCCGCAGCGGTTTCAGCCGCACAAAATGGTTCTTCAGTAATTGTGCTTGAAAAATTGGCTTTTCTTGGCGGTTGCACACTTATATCAGGTTCCGGATTTAATGCCGTTAACCCAAGAATTCAAATGGCAGAAAATCCGCCAATTTATGATTCTATAGATTTGCATTTTCAACAAACGTGGGATGCCGGAGATCGCAGAGCTGATCCTGCTATTGTCCGTGTTATGGTTGAGAACGCACTGGACGCTATCTATTGGCTGACAGACCTTGGCCTTGAATGGGATCAGCGAGTAAAAATGATTCCTGGCGGGCTTCATAGAAGAGCCAATACTCCTACTCTGCCGCTTGGGATAGGTTTTATTGAAGTCTACCAAAGGTTTATTGACAGGGTAGGCAGTAACGTAGAAGTCCTTTTGGAAACAAGAGCCACCGAGCTTATAACAGAAGGGGGGCGCGTAGTTGGGGTCAAAGCGACTAACGCTGACAATAACACGGTAGTTGTAAGAGCCAACAACGGCGTTGTAATGGCTACCGGGGGGTATAGCGCCAATGTTGAGATGCGCATGTACTTCGACAGGCAGTGGGGTGGCATCCTTGACCGTAGAGTTTTGAACACCAATCTTCCTGGTTCAATGGGAGACGGTATCGTAATGGGACAGGCGATAGGCGCAAATCTTGTAGGCATGGAATATACCCAGCTTGTTCCCTTTGGTCATCCAGGAACTGGCGCTCCAAGCGGTTTGATTGGAGGTTCGGTAGAAGATACGCTCTATATTAATTTGGAAGGCCGTCGCTTTATTAACGAAAACTCGCGCCGCGATGATCTGACATTGGCAGCCTTTGATCAGACTGATACAGTTCTGATCGTTGTTATGGATTCCAGAACCTTACCAACGGGCTATGAATATAACATCTTTAATGAAACACATAATTTTATGGTAGAGTACGGACATGCATTTAGGGCCGATACGCTGGAAGAACTTGCAGTATTAATAGGCGTACCTGTTAATGCATTTCTACAGACTATAATGGATTTTAACGCGGCTGTAGATGCAGGCAGATGCGAGTTTGGGCGTACTGATTTCAGAGGCAGAATAGAAACTCCGCCATTTTTAGCAGGGCCGCGTGTGCCTACTGTCCACCACACCATGGGAGGACTTCAGATTGATACCTATGCAAGAGTAATTCACAAAAACGGTAATGTCATACCGGGATTCTATGCTGCTGGCGAAGTTGCCGGTGGTGTCCACGGCACCAATCGTGTAGGCGGAAATGCTTTAACCGATATTACCGTATTTGGCAGGATTGCCGGAGAGAGCGCAGCGCTTCGCAGATAGAGCGAATTTTTGCAAAGAAGAGACACATATAGAGACACATATATGGTAGTAATGCAGCCTTGAAAACCCAATGGCGGCAGTTTTTAGATCATAGTAATGAAGGAGTACATTGATGAAACGTTTTATCACAGTTTTGCTGGGTGTCGCATTAGCGGCATCGCTGATTATCGCTTGCGCTACACCGGGGCGCGGCCCGACAGGAGTTTTTACCGGTTCGGCACCCGGCCATGGCGGCACCATGCTTGTTGAAGTCGAGCTCAACCGCGGCAACATCCGGCGAATTGACGTTGTGCAGCACAACGAAACCCGCTTTTTTTACGAGGTTCCCTTCCAGCGCATAATCGGCTCCATTGTGAGCGGCAACAACCTTAATGTGGACAATGTTGCGGGCGCTACGCTTACCAGCATGGCATTACGCGCATCAATTACCGATGCACTGGTCTCTGCCGGTGCCAATATCAGAGCAATGACGCGACCAGTGCAAAGACCCGCCGGCGGGCAAACCATACAAAAACAAGCTGATGTTGTTGTTGTGGGCGGCGGCGGTGCGGGAATGACTGCCGCGATCAGAGCTTCCCAACTGGGTGCTTCGGTTATTGTGCTTGAGAAGCTTGCTTTTATTGGCGGCAATACGCTTATTTCCGGTTCGGGATTCAATGCTGTAAACCCAAGGATACAGCTCGCGCAAAATCCGCCAGTTAATGACTCCATCGACTTTCACTTTCAGCAAACCTTTGAGGGCGGCGACAGCATAGCCGATCCTACCCTTGTTCGTATTCTTGTTGAAAACGCGCTGGCTGGCATTTACTGGACTCAAGAGCTTGGTATGCAATGGCAGGATAACATTTTTACAGTTCCCGGAGCTCTTTTCAGAAGGTCTAACCTTCCTGTCATGCCGTTGGGAATAGGCTTTGTTGATATGTATCGCAGATTCCTTGACAGGGCTGACAGTAACATTGAGCTTCTGCTTGAAACCAGAGCCACAGAGCTTATCACCGAGGGCGGGCGCGTAGTGGGCGTAAGGGCAACAAACGCCGACAACAACACGGTAGAGGTAAGAGCCGCCAGTGTCGTCATGGCAACCGGAGGTTTCGGTTCCAATATAGAAATGCGTATGCGCTACGATCAATTGTGGCATGTTCTTGACAGAGGCATTCCCACCACCAATCTACCAAGCATTGTTGGGGACGGCATTGTCATGGGGCAAGCGGTAGGCGCTAACCTTGTGGGCATGGACTATATTCAGCTTCTTCCCTTTGGTCATATCAGAACAGGTTCCTTAAGCGGTTTGGTAGGCCGCTCTATGGAAGATCATGTTTACGTAAACATCGAAGGTCGCCGCTTTGTGGATGAGGGCGCGCGCCGTGATGATATGACCGCGGCAACATTGGCGCAGACCAATTCAACGATGTTTGTTATCATTGATTCGCGCAGTGTCCCGACAGGGGATGTGCTTAACTTTTTCGGCGAGGCGCATGACTCGCTGGTGAATTACGGACACGTATACAGAGCCAACACACTGGAAGAACTNGCACGGCTTTTTGGCGCAGATCCCGCTACTTTTGTACAGACCATTAACGAATTTAACGCATCGGTAGACAGAGGTTATGACCATGAATTTGGACGCACCGTATTTAGCGGCAGGATAGAGCAGCCTCCGTTTTATGCAGGGCCCCGTATGCCTACCGTTCACCACACCATGGGCGGGCTTCAGATTGATGCCTACACAAGAGTCATCAGCACCACCGGGGCTGTTATACCGGGTCTCTACGCGGCTGGCGAAGTTGCGGGCGGTATCCACGGTACTAACCGCCTGGGCGGAAATGCCTTAACCGAGATGACCGTATTTGGTAAGATTGCCGGAGAAAGTGCGGCACTTCGCAGGTAGCGCGGAAACGGTTTTTAAGGAAGGGGAAGTCGAAAATTGCCCCTTCCTTTTTTAACATATTCATGCAGAGGCATAAAGTAAAAAACAAGTTCCTAAAAAATCTTTTCATCAACCTCCGCAGATTGCCTCTGCGCCTTTTGGCTTGTAAAGAAGTATTGGTAATTAATCTGATTATTCTCTTGCCAGCACGAGCTAATATTGCGGATAACGCCATTGCACATTGATATTGTATCTATGAGAGCAAGGAAGCAAGAATAAAGAAGGGGCTTATGAAGGGGTCTTTTTTTTATAAATTGCCCTTGCTCTCTTTTTTTTAATTTACACACTTTACCTAAATAATCTCACCTTTTTCCCGCCTATATTTTATACATGAAACGATGCGATAACAGGCAGGGCGGGAAGCCTTTATATTCATTTATTTCTCTTGATGAGTTCAAGGCTGTTTTGGGGGTGGATGATCGGGATGATAATCTTAGCCGTTATTGCCTAATTACCGCAACTCACACAATTGAACAGTATTGCCATAGGCGGCTGACAGTTAAGAGGCATTTTGAGGAATTGGCCTTTTGGGGGGATCGCATAATACCCCTGTCGCATTATCCGGTTATATCTATTTTTTCTCTTAACAAACAGGAAAAGGGGCAGAGAGAGATGTTTCGTATTGAGCCGGATTTATACAGTTTGGAGCCCGCGATTGAGGAAGGCTTTGATGTTCCCGCTTGCATTGTGCTGGCTGCGGGGGTGCGCCTTTTGCGGGGAGAACGGAGTTTGAGAGTGATTTACAAAGCCGGATACCCTGCCGGAAAAATCCCGGCGGACTTGGCTTCTGCCTGTTTGGAATTGGCGGCGTGGAATATGGCGAGNTATAAGGGGCGAAAAATTGGGATTACCGGGAATGGTAGAGGACAGGGAGAACGGCTTGAAATTGCTATGCCGGAGAATGTGCGGGGTTTGTTGGAACCGTACAGGAGGAGAGTTATATGACAACGAACAATGATTTTGTTGAACAACGGATTGTTGGGGCAGTTCGTTTTCTTTTGGCGGGCCGGGTAAATGAGATTTTGCGAGAAAGTGAATTTACTATTCCTGTTATTGAGGTTGGGGATTACTGCGGGGTTACGGTTGTTACGCCGGAAATTACGCTTGCTTCCTGTGAACGGACGGAGAAAGAACGGATTATCCGGCTGGACGCTTATTCTTTGACACTTGCCTTTTCTTTGCCGCCTTCGCCTGAAAGTGAATTGCATTGCTACGCTTTTGCCGGGGCTGTTGGCAAGGCGGTTTTTGATGATCCGACTTTGGGCGGCATTGCGGACAGGGTCGTTATTACCGGGAAAAAGTTTGTCCCGTCGAAAAGTGCGCATAACGGGGAGGGATGGAAGCTGGAAATTGGTTTGCGGGTAACGGTTGCAATGAATAATGAAAGAGGGAGCTTTTTATGAATGTGCGCGGGGCAGATTGTTCAATAGTTATTAAAACCGCTTATCGGGAATTTGATGTTCCTTATTGTGAAGAAACTTTGAGGGAAGCGGCTTCGGTGCTTGCCCTGGAAGCGGCTATTGAAGGGGATGGCAGTTGCAGAGCTTTACGGAAAGCTGGCGGGGTTACCGGGTGTGTTGTAACGCCTTTGACCATCGGGGCGGTTCCGCATTTACTGTATTTGGCTTTTGGGTTTGCGGGGAATTTGGTGTTTGTTTCTGAAACCAGAAATCTTTACCGATACCAGTTAAATCTTATCGCTATGGAAGATACCGAAGCTTTTGATCTGGTACAGGATCGGGGGAATGAACGGCGGGTTTTTGAGGCTTGCCGTGTTAATGGTTTTGAACTGCGGGTTTTGCGGGGGGAAGCGGTAAAGCTGAAGCTTGACGTTTGCGGGGAAAGACCGCCTGTTGTTTACCCTTACGCTGATATTATTGACCGGGAATGCGGCGAACGGTTTAGCGGGGATTGTGTTACTTACAAGGTAAACGGACAGGAATACAAAAATATTTACGGTGTTACGCTTGTTTCAAAAAAAGACGGCGGAACAAAAACGGAAATTTGGATTAAGCGGGTTTTAAATAGTGGCTTTGACCTTCCGGGGGTTATTGATGAGTTTTCTTTTACGGCGCAGCTTCTATCTGATGCTTACGAACATAGGCATTTTGGGACGTTCCGCATAACGCTTAAACGGCTTGTTTT
>WQSB01000157.1 GCA_009788085.1 Defluviitaleaceae bacterium | reverse complement strand
CCCCACATAATGGATTGCCTCGAACAATGACAGGATGTCAAAGGTACAGGGGATGCCCCTATTTTGATAAGAGTAAGGTGTCAATAAATGATAACTATACAAAAACTTCGCAAAATTTTTGATAGAGACACAAAAATAAAATCATTTATTTTATTATGTGCAATCATATTAGGTGCGACGATTGAAATGTTGGCATTGGCGTTGATTTCGCCCTTTGTTTCTGTCTTACTGGATGCATCGGAAGTATATACAAACCAATATATCCGATGGGCTTTTGAGTTGTTTGGGTTTACGGATATATCTGCATTTTTGGTGCTTTTGACATTCATGTTAGCTGCAATATATATATTTCGCGGTTTCTATATGTATGTTTTAAACTGGACAATGTTCCGCTTTCTTGCACGGAGACAGGTAAATTTGTCCCAGCGGCTACTTTTCAAGCTGTTGGGGTTTTCCTATATTTATCATACCCGGCGCAATATTGCAGATTCACAGCGAATGATTGTTCAAGACGTAGAACAAATGTTTATAATGATAACAGCTATTCTGCGATTTTTGACAGACCTTTTCATGATGCTGTTCATATTAGTATTTTTGTTGATTGTATCCCCGATAATGACTTTGATTGTTATTTCTCTAGCACTTTTATGCGCTTTGCTTTATCTAAAAATGTTTCGAAAGCAAATCCGCGTAGCTGGCATAAAAAACCGTGATTCAGGCATTGAGATGATTAAATCAGTTAATCAAGCTCTAGGGGGCATTAAAGAAGTAAAGTTATTGCACCGTGAAAATTATTTTCAACAAGAATTTAAAAAATCAAGCGATATCTTTATTAAAGCATCCGTTCAATATCGTTCATTGGATGTGGTTCCAAAGTATGCGATTGAAACCATTTGCTTTGGCGGGGCTTTTATTATTCTGGGGATTTTTATTTTAGGTGGCTTTGATATTTCGGAAATTGTGCCGCAGTTAAGCCTATTTGTTTTAGCGGCTTTTCGCTTGCTTCCTACTGTGTCGAGGCAGGTGACATATATGAACTCTATAATGTTTAACCGTGCTTCCGTAGACGCAGTTTATAACAGCTTGCTTGAGGAAGAGGAAAGCAACGTGCCCCCGGATAATATTTCTGACTATGTGTGTTCAAAAAAGGACATTTCGGTACAGGGGCTTTCATTTACCTATCCGCGTACCGAGGAGCCGGTCCTTGAAAGCGTTTCTTTTGTTGTGCCGGAAAAAAAATCGGTAGCATTTGTCGGCCCTTCGGGGGCCGGGAAGACTACTTTGATTGACCTGATTCTTGGCGTAATCGCGCCTGATGTCGGCGGGGTATTTTATTCGGGCAAGTCAATTCATCATCACTTTGAAGAGTGGAGTAAGTTTGTCGGATATATTCCGCAGCAAATTTACTTGCTTGATGAAAGTATTAGGGAGAATGTGGCCTTTGGAATTGATAGGTCTGACATTGACGAAGCAAAAGTATGGCAAGCTTTGCAGCAGGCTCAATTAAAGGAATTTGTTGAGTCGCTGCCCCAGGGACTTGATACCGTCGTGGGGGACAGGGGAATTCGCCTGTCCGGGGGACAGCGACAGAGGGTAGGCATTGCCCGGGCAATGTATGAAGACCCGCCAATTTTAGTGCTTGACGAAGCGACATCCAGCCTTGATACCGAAACCGAAAAAGCCGTAATGGACGCGATTATGGGCTTCAAGGGCAATAAAACAATGCTGATTGTTGCACATCGGTTAAGCACTATTGAGCATTGCGATATTATTTACCACGTTGAAAATAAAAAGGTAACAGAGCATTTTTAAAACTTTTACAGCAACTCTGCGTATATATTCCCACGAAGTTGCGGTTGGGGATGGCACCCATGACAAAAAACAGCTGAAAACCGCAGTCACGTTTATTCAAAAAAAGGAGTGTTGATTTGGACAAAATCACGGTCTATGACCAAGACAATCAACTAGTCGGCGAAACCTATCAGCGCAGAGCCAAGCAACTGGTGCTTAAAAACCGTGCATCTTGGATGGACGATGACCACTCGGCCATATGCCTGACAAATGCCGACGATGAACTTGACATCGAAAACGAGGAGGAAAAAATGATTTATCATAATAATGGAGCCAAAGAAATGGAAGCCCGCTATCCAGATGATTCCCACGACAAGCCCAGCAATGACTTGTTAATGTACTTGGCCGAGCGTAATATCCGCTTCAGGGGCAACTTGATTCGGCACAGTGCCGCATTTATAGTAGTCTTTCCCATCATGATTATTCTCACAGACGGCTTTCATGTACGCAGTAACGGCCACTTTTTTGCAGGAATCATAGTTGCATGGGGCGCATTAATCGCTTACAAAACATATGTATTAATCCGCTCATGGCTGGCAAGCCGGCTTCCGCGACACAATGCCCTAACCGCCGAATACGAACGGCTAAAATCCATCCCACCGGAGAAATTGTCTTACGAATACAAACGCCTGTAGTATTTTGCCCTCTTCCCGAATGTAACGGTTAGAGGGCATTTTTTTGCAATTTCGTGAACATTTTTCAACATATTACTCGTTTTGACATGAACGTATTATCTCTATTCCATTTGTGACAAAACATGTATAATAAATTTCGTGTGTGACAACACTAATAATTTTTGGGAGGTAAAGGAATGGTAAATGTTGTGGAAATTCGCTGGCACGCTAGAGGCGGACAAGGTGCTAAAACCGCGTCTGAACTACTTGCCGAAGCAGCGTTTAACACAGGGAAATTCGTTCAAGGGTTTCCGGAATACGGCCCCGAGCGCATGGGTGCGCCAATAACGGCGTTTAACCGGATTTCCGACAAAAAAATCAGGATTCACAGTAATATTTATGAGCCTGATTATTGCGTGGTTCTTGACGAAACGCTGATTGAATGTGTGGACTTAACCGCAGGGCTTAAAGAAAGCGGTGCAATTGTAGTAAATACTTCCAAGACTCCCGATGAACTCCGTGCCGAGTTCAAAGCAGAACTTGGCGGATACAAAGGCAAAATCTGCACCATTGACGCAAGGGTCATATCCGAGGCCTGCTTGGGCAGATACTTTCCAAACACGCCCATGCTTGCGGCCATTATAAAGGTATCCGGCATTATGTCCGACGAAGTTTTCCTAAAAGATATGGAAACATCATTAAGAAGCAAGTTTGCCAGCAAGCCCGAGGTTGTTGAGGGCAACATGAACGCATTTAAGCGCGCAGTGTCGGAGGTGAAGGGTTTATGAACGCAGGTAAAGGTGTAAAACTCGTATCCTGGAAAGAAATTACCCATGGAAGCCATATTTTTGAAGCGGGTAATGCCGTAAACTTCAAAACAGGTGACTGGAGAAGCCATATGCCCGTTTTTATAGCGGAAAAATGTAAGCAATGTATGCTGTGCTTCCCGGTTTGCCCGGACTCCGCAATCATTTTAAAAGACGGCGAAATGCAAGGCTTTGACCTTGATTTTTGCAAGGGTTGCTTGGTATGTAAAGCCGTATGTCCGTTTAATGCTATAGAAGGGGAGGAAGTGTAATGGCTAAAAGAGAGAAACGAAGCGGCAACGAGGCTGTTTCCATCGCTATGAAGCAAATTAATCCCGACGTTGTAGCCGCATATCCTATCACACCGTCAACCGAAGTTCCGCAGTATTTTTCGGTTTACGCGGCCAACGGCGAGGTTGACACCGAGTTTGTCCCCGTCGAGTCCGAGCACAGTGCCATGAGTGCCTGTATCGGTGCCCAAGCGGCCGGCGGACGCGCCATGACAGCCACCAGTGCCCAAGGCCTGGCACTTATGTGGGAGATGCTGTACATAGCCTCCGCATACAGGCTGCCCGTAACCATGGCTGTTATCAACCGCGCATTGTCCGGTCCCATTAATATTCACTGCGACCATTCCGATTCCATGGGCGCGCGGGACAGCGGCTGGATTCAGATTTACAGTGAAGACTGTCAGGAAGCTTACGACAACTTTATCCAAGCGGTTAAAATCGGCGAGCATCCCGATGTTATGCTTCCGGTAATGGACTGCTTCGACGGATTTATCACTTCTCACAAAGTCGAAAACCTGGAAATTATGGACGATGCCGAAGTAAAAGCCTTTGTTGGCAAATATAATCCGCCTTATCATCTTATGGACAAGGAAAAGCCCATGTCAATGGGGCCACTTTCCCTTCCGTTCCACTATTTTGAAGCCAAACGCCAGCAAGCCGAGGGCATGAAAAATTCCACCAAGGTAATCCTTGAGGTTGCTGCGGAATTTGAAAAGCTCACCGGTCGTAAATACGGATTGTTCGAAGAGTACAGAATGGACGACGCCGAAGTATCTATTGTTATCCTAAACTCAACGGCCGGCACGGCAAAAGATGTTGTGGATGCCCTCAGAGAGAAAGGCGTAAAAGCCGGGCTTGTTAAAATCCGCGTATATCGCCCCTTCCCCGTTGAGCAAATCACAAAGGCGTTGTCAAAATGTAAAGCAGTGGCCGTTCTGGACAAGGCCGATTCCTTAAACGGCGCAGGCGGCCCCGTTTTCACCGACGTTACCTCGGCTATGTTTGGCCGTGTTGACGGTGTCAAAGTCATAAACTATATCTATGGCCTTGGCGGACGTGACGTTAAAACCGACGACATTAAATCAGTCTATAACGACCTTCTGGAAATTGCCAAAACAGGCAAGGTTAAAGAAGTATTCAATTATCTGGGCGTAAGGGAGGAATAGGGATGGCTTATAATTTAAAAGAATGGGTCAAACGGCCCGAGCGTTTTACAGGCGGACATAGATTGTGTGCCGGATGCGGCGCGACTCCTGTTGTGCGTACACTGTTGCGCGCGCTCAAACCCGAAGACCACGCGGTGGTTTCCGCCGCTACCAGCTGCATTGAGGTTTCCAGCTTTTTGTACCCGTATACCGCTTGGGAGGATTCCTTCATCCACAGTGCGTTTGAAAACGTAGCTGCCACTATTTCCGGTGCACAGGCCGCATATGAAGCCAAAAAGCGCAAGGGCGAAAAAGTGCCAGAAACCAAGTTCATTGCGGTTGCCGGCGACGGCGGCACATATGACATCGGTCTACAGGCACTTTCCGGCGCGATGGAGCGCGGCCATGACATGGTTTATGTCTGCTACGACAACGGTGCGTACATGAACACCGGTATCCAACGCTCCAGCTCCACACCGTCATACGCGGAAACCTCTACAACCCCCGTAGGTTCCGTTAAGCCGGGCAAAACTCAGCCGAAAAAAGACCTCACATTAATCATCATGGGGCATAACATCCCCTATGTGGCACAAACTTTGCCGCTTAAAAACTTTAAGGACATGAGCGAAAAATGCGAAAAAGCCCTTTACACCAAAGGCGCGGCATTTTTGAACATCCTCGCCCCATGCCCCCGCGGGTGGAGATACGAAACCCACCGCCTCATGGAAATGTGCGAGCTGGCCGTCGAAACCTGTATCTGGCCGCTGTTTGAAATCGTAGACGGAAATCTGTCTCTGTCCTATGTCCCCAAAGAGAAAAAGCCCGTTGAAGTTTATCTGAAGGAGCAGGGCCGTTTCCGCCACATGTTCGAAAAGGGCAACGAGCATCTGATTACAGAATATCAGGAGCAAGTTGATAAGCAATGGACGCTGCTGCAAAACTTAAACGAAATGAAGTAAGGTAACTGTCAGGAGACAATTTTTCTTACTGAGGCCGTCTCGCAAACGGTACCGGCGCATCCCCGGTACCGTTCACGAGACGGCCCTTTGTATATTCCGCACATTGTTTCCATATAATAGTGGCAATGCGTAAATATAGACGATTCCGTTGAAAAGGGAGATTTTTTATGAGCAAAACCAAAAAAGTAATGAAGGGCAACGAGGCGGCGGCATATGTTTCATATGCATTTACCGAGGTTGCCGGGATTTATCCAATTACGCCGTCGTCGGATATGGCGGAATATGTTGACATTTGGGCCGCGGGCGGCAAGAAGAACCTTTTTGGCCAAGAAGTGACGGTTGTGGAGATGCAGTCGGAGGGCGGCGCGTCGGCTACGATGCACGGCTCGTTGCAGGCCGGCGCGCTAACTACGTCTTATACTGCCAGCCAAGGGCTTTTACTGATGATTCCCAGCATGTTCAAAATGGCGGGTGAGCTTCTGCCTGGGGTTCTGCATGTGAGTGCGCGTGCCCTTGCAAGCCACGCTCTAAGTATTTTTGGCGACCACTCGGACGTCATGGCCTGCCGCCAAACCGGTTTTGCTTTGCTGGCGTCGTCAAGCGTTCAGGAGGTCATGCATCTTGGCGCGGTGGCTCATCTTGCGGCGATTAAAGGTCGTGTTCCATTCCTACACTTCTTTGACGGCTTCAGGACTTCTCACGAGGCCCAGAAAATCGAGGTCATCGACTATGAGGATTTTGACAGGCTGCTGGATAAGGACGCCGTTGCGGAGTTCCGTCGCAACGCGCTTAATCCCGAACATCCAGTGTTGCGGGGAACGGCCCAGAATCCGGATATTTTCTTCCAAGCCCGCGAGGCCGGAAACAGCTTCTACGATGCCATTCCCGGCGTAGTGGAAAATTATATGAATGAGATTAATAAAATTACCGGACGCGATTACAAGCTGTTTAATTACTACGGCGCGGCCGACGCGGAGCGCGTGGTAGTTGCAATGGGCTCCGCCTGCGAGACGATTCGAGAAACTGTTGATTATCTCAATGCCAAGGGCGAAAAAGTGGGCATGGTCGATGTTCATTTGTACCGCCCGTTCAGCCTGAAGCATTTTCTGGACATTATCCCCTCCTCCGCTGCAAAAATCGCCGTTTTGGACAGAACAAAAGAACCCGGCGCGCT
>WQSB01000156.1 GCA_009788085.1 Defluviitaleaceae bacterium | reverse complement strand
TTGGTACATCGGCGAAAATCGGCATTCGCCTAACGGCTGACGCCGTTGCGAACGCTCGTTTTTCTGACCGCTGTAATGCACCGCTTGGCTTCGCAGTCATTTCGCAATCCACATCTGAGTGCCACACCCAACCGCCGCACACCCCAAATTAGACTCACGTGAACCATATTTATTTTACTATAGCCAAGGGGAAGACCCTGTGATATACTCACCGCTGTATGTAGAACGAATCAAAAACTTGGAGGGTGCTGCAAAAATGAACGTCACAAGTTCGATGGAGCAATTGGAGAACAACAAAGTTAAGCTGACAATCACGGTAAGCCCCGAGCGTTTCCGCGAAGGGCTGTCACATGCGTACAATCGGAACAAGCATTATTTCAATATACCGGGCTTCCGCAAGGGGAAAGCCCCGCGCCGCATGATAGAACAAATGTACGGGCGCGACGTGTTCTACGACGACGCAATCAATCACGTCTTGCCCGACGCCTACGAGGCCGCGTTGGACCAGCTGGAGGTAGAGCCGGTGTACAAGCCGGAAATCGAACCGGGGGATATCAGCGAGAAGGAGGGCGCGGTATTTTTCGCTACAATTTATACACGGCCGGAAGCTGAGGTCGACGGATATTATGGCCTGACCTATCCCAAAGGAGAGCCGGACGCCACCGCGGAGGACATTCAAAATGCCCTCCGCGCCGAGCAGGAGAAAAATTCCCGTCAGGTAAGCGTAAACCGCCCGGCGGAGCTTAAAGATGTTGTGACGATTAACTTCACGGGCTACATTGACGGTGAGCTCTTTGAGGGCGGCGCGGGCAAGGACCATGACTTGACTTTGGGCTCGGGTCAATTCATTCCCGGCTTTGAGGAACAGTTGGTCGGCCATATTCCCGGCGACGACGTATCCGTAAACGTAACATTTCCCGAGGAATATCACGCGCCGGAATTCGCCGGAAAAGACGCAGTATTCGAGGTGGAAATTTTAGACGTAAAAGCCAACGAGCTTCCCGAAATAGACGACGACTTTGCCCAAGACGTTTCCGAGTTCGATACACTGACGGAATTCCGCGATGACCTAGCCAAAAAAATCACCGAGCATAAGACCGCCAACTTGGAAAACGAAAAGCGCAACCACGTAATGCGCAAGCTTGTTGAGGTTGCCACAATGGAAGTACCCGAGGCCATGTATCTTGCGCGTCTTGACGACATGATGCACGATTTTACCCGTCAAATCGAAATGCGCGGCATGGACATCGAGAACTATATGCGCTTTACCCAGCTGACGGAGCAGAGCCTAAAAACGCAATGGCGGCCTCAGGCGGAAGAGGACGTAAAAGGCGTGCTGGCACTGGAGGCCGTAGCTAAAAAAGAAGACATCACCGTAACCGAAGAGGAATTCAGCAAAAAGCTAAGCGAAATGTTAAGTCAAGAGGGTGAAGACCTTGACAAAATAATTTCCGACATGCACCCGTCCCGCCGCAAGGATATTGAGCGTTCGATTTTATGTGAAAAAGCTCTTGATTTTGTAATGGAAAAAGCCACGGCCACAGACGAGCCGTTGGATATGCAAATTGACCTAAATGAAGAATAAACATCGCGCAAAGCGCGATGCCCGCAGCGCAGCGAGGAAGCGCAGGCGGGGGTTTGGGGGCAGAGCCCCCATTAAAATAATAAGGAGGTAATATTATGGCCAGCTTAGTACCTTATGTAATAGAACAAACCAGCCGAGGCGAGCGTTCGTATGACATTTACTCTCGCTTGTTAAAAGACCGTATTATTTTCCTTGGTGATGCGGTTACGGACGTAAGCGCGAGCGTAATCATCGCCCAGCTTCTGTTTTTGGAATCCGAGGACCCGGACAAGGACATCAGCCTGTATATCAACAGCCCCGGTGGTTCAATCTCGGCGGGTTTGGCGATTTACGACACGATGAATCATATTAAATGTGACGTCTCCACGATTTGTGTGGGGCTTGCCGCCAGCATGGGTGCATTTTTGCTGGCCGGGGGTGCGAAGGGCAAGCGTTTTGCTTTGCCCAACTCCGAGGTCATGATTCACCAGCCCTCCGGCGGAATAGGCCGCAGCCAAGCCTCAGACTTCCAAATTCATGCCGAGCATATAATTAAAATCAAAAATAAGCTGAACAAGCTTTTGGCCGAAAACACGGGACAGTCTATTGAAAAAGTAACCAGCGACTCCGACCGTGATAATTTCCTCACATCCGAGGAAGCTTTGGCATATGGAATCATCGACAAAATCATCACCCGAAGGGAGTCGGCATAATGCCAGCCAAATTTGAAAGCAGAGCCGCCACAAGATGCTCATTTTGTGGCAAGCGTCAGGACGAGGTTGCCAAAATTATAGCCGGCCCCAGCGCGTATATCTGCGACACCTGCGTGGACATGTGCTGCGGAATCCTTGACGAAAGCATGGAGGACGCGCCGGATTTTGACGAGACCTTCAACTTGCCCAAGCCCAAGGAAATCCGCGAATTTTTGGACGAGTACGTAATCGGCCAGGACCGCGCAAAAGTGGCTCTTTCCGTGGCGGTGTATAATCACTACAAGCGAATAGCCATGGAGCATCTGGGCGACACCGACATCGAGGTGCAAAAAAGTAATGTGCTTCTAATCGGGCCGACGGGGGTGGGCAAAACCCATCTGGCGCAGACGCTGGCGAGGTTTCTACAGGTGCCCATTGCCATTGCCGACGCAACCAGCCTTACCGAGGCCGGATACGTGGGTGAGGACGTTGAAAATATTCTGCTCAAACTGATTCAGTCGGCTGATTTTGATATTGAACGGGCCGAACGCGGCATCATTTATATAGACGAAATCGACAAAATCTCCCGTCGCTCCGACAATCCTTCCATTACCCGGGATGTCAGCGGCGAGGGCGTTCAGCAGGCATTGCTGAAAATCCTTGAGGGAACGGTAGCTTCCGTGCCGCCACAGGGCGGACGCAAGCATCCCCATCAGGACTTTTTGCAAATCGACACCACAAATATATTATTTATTTGCGGCGGTGCATTCAGCGGACTTGATAAAATTGTCGAGCAGCGCATGAATAAAAAAGTCATCGGTTTCGGTGCGGAGGTCAAAACCAAGGCAGAGAAAATTCAGGATGATATCTTGAAAAATGTCCAGCCTCGCGACTTGCACCGTTATGGCCTCATTCCCGAAATGATAGGCCGTCTCCCCGTGGTTGTTACCCTCAACAGCTTGGATGAGGACGCGCTGATTTCCATTCTAAGCAAGCCACGAAACGCACTTACCAAGCAGTATCAATACCTGCTTGAGCTTGACCATGTACATTTGGAATTCGAAGAGGATGCCCTTCGCGCCATCGCCAAAAAAGCCCTTGAGCGCGAAACAGGCGCGCGCGGCCTGCGGGCCATTGTGGAAAATATGCTTACGAATATTATGTACGATGTGCCGTCGAACTCCACAATTGAGCGTTGCATTATCACCAGGGACACAGTGGAATCCGACCAGCCGCCCACCCTTGTAATCAACGAAGAACGCCAGCCGATTTATCGCAAGCGCAACCGCCGCTCAAACAGGCGTGTCTCCGCAGGCTGAAAATGGATTCAGACATAAATAAATTAAGGGCCTATTTCAAGGGCCTGAATACTCCTCAAAAAGAGGAGTTTATACATAATTTGCAACGCAAAATTGCTGGCGTAAAAAATTCTAAATATATCCCGTTTTTGGCGGAATGCAAGGCGGCTGTCGCAGATAATGCGGCGGCCAAAAGTCATGCCCCTAAACGTAATGTTCCGGAGCTTGACTTAACCGCCGAGGTTTTTGCAAAGGCATTGGCCACCCTTATACATGGCCCAACGGCGAAACCTTCCGGTGTGGCGATTGCAAGGCGGCTTGTCGGCCGCTGGCAACGGGAGGTAAACGGGCAGATTCTTTATTACAATTTTAACGCTGACGGCAGTTTTGAGACAAATGAAATCCCGGGACATGACATATTAAAAGGCCATTACAGCACCGGGATTGATGGGGCTTTACTTATAGAGCCCCATGAGCTTATACAGTTTTCCAGCCTAATGTTCTCCGGCGACGGAAGCCGCCTGACCATTGGACTGCCAGACGGGGTTTTGTGTGAATATCGAAAAACTTAGCCATCCAATTCGTTAAGCATGGCTAGTGCTGCGGTCAGTGCGTCGCCGCACACCCATATATCCGGCGGGATGCGCCTCATCAGTCTGCTCCTCTAAAAACGCTTAATATACAAGATTCTGCTTCGTTTGTCGGACATAGCCGTCACCTCCATAGTTTCGTCTAAAAGGGAACGGCGCGTCACGCGCCCGGTTCGTAGAACCGTTTGCATTGACGCGCCGCTTGTATGCCTGCTGTTTTACTCAGTGTACGTCAATTACCGCACCATTTCATACAGACGTAAAATTGTAATGATGCTCTGCTCTCTTGTGTAATCCCCCTGCGGCGCGAATTGGTTATTGCCTACGCCGCCCATGATACCCGTTGCTTGTATTTGCCCTACGCTGTCAAGTGCCCATGAGGAAATTTGGGCGTTATCGGCAAAGGTGGGGGCCGATGGGGGAAGGGGCTGGCCGATAACATTTGCAAGGCGTGAAAGCATAACCGCCGCTTGCTCGCGGTTTAAGTTGCCGCTTGGGTTGAAATTGCCGCCGCCTACACCTGTTACCACGCCAAGATAGCCCATTTTTTGTACGTTTATGTCATTGGTATCACTAAAGGTCATGCGCCCGGCAATCGTGCGGCCCGTTACCGTTTCATACAAGGCAACTCCAAGGGCGGCAAATTCTGCGCGGGTTGTGGCTTGGCCGTATGCCGATTGAAGATTCTCTGGCACAAGCCCAAGCCCAACGGAGCGAGTCAAGCCCTCATGTGCCCAACTGCTGGCGGTGGCAAGGTTGGGGGCAGGGGTGGGGTTGGTATTACGGGTTGAGCCGCGCCTTCCACTACTGTGAATTCAATGTAAAACAATGGAGTCTGACTCCCTGAAATCAGCGAAAGGTTTATAAAACCCAAGGTATACCGTCCGGTTTCATTAAAAGTAAATGTGTGTGGGTCACTTGCTGTTCTGAGCAATGTGGCAACATGCGTCATACCTCTCCCCCACACTTCGGCAAAATTAATGCCACTGCCCGGGCTGGCCCATACAGTCGGTGCGTTTTCTATGGTAAGGGTAGTGCCTGCCACAACTGTCACGCTTCTGGACACTCGAATACCAAGGTCAATTCCGTCAAAAATTATGGAGGCAAATGCGTCTATTTCTACAGGCTGTGTGTCGATGGTAACAAGCGTTCTGTTGCCTGCCGGTTCATAAGCCAATCGAAATTCGTCGTTGGCAGCGGCAACGCCATAAACGGTTGGCGTTACAGGCTGCCCTGTGCCCTCTACTACTTCAAAATCTATCGTAAAATAGATTCCAAAATCAGGCCCGTCCCTATGCAAAAATTGCAACTGATGTGTGCCCAAATCTTCAAAAATAAATGTTCTTCCATCGAAATTAGCTGCCCTGCCCGTCCACATGGTGCGTACAATTGCAGGATTTCTCATGCGTAACTGCTCTACTTCTCTTCCGTGAATAGGAAGATTCGGTATGGTAATAGTAGTCCCTGCGACAACCGTCACGTTGCGGTAAAAACTTGCTGAATACATATCCCCTCTTTCACCCAATGTAACAGGCTGTGTGTCAATCGTAGCTATCAGCACGTTTGCATCCGCACGGCGATGAGCAACCGCAAACCCATCAGCCGCTGGTGGTGTGGGCGTAGGGGTTGGCGCAATACCCCCGACTACTTCAAATACTATCTCAACAAGAGGGTAATTTTCCTCTGAGGGAGCTACCCAGTAAAATGTTAAACGATATTCCCCCGGCTCCTCGAAGGTAAAGCCTTCGTTAAGCCGCATAAAACGGCGCGGAACACCCGGCGCATACAAGAACGTATCATTATTGGCATCCCTAAAGTTAGTTCTGGATGTTACGGTAACGGTACTCCCTACGCTAACCGTTACGCGATTGTAGTAAAAATAGTGCGGATTGGTAAAGGTGTCTCTCCACGGCATCTGATGTACGGCAAATGTACTTGTTTCAATTGGCACTGCGTCAAGGGTAGCCAGGGTTCTGCTTCTCAACGAGTCATAGACTAATTGAAATCCATCATCAGCCGCCATCACCACGCTTGCCATGCCAAGCACCATCACCAGTGCCAGCACCGCCGCCATCATCCGTGCAAATTTCCTTGTTCTTTCCTTGTTCATTTTGCACTCTCCTTTTTAATTTAGATTTTTTGTGTGAAATCTTAACAAAGCTCTTTCCGCATCCTGCGTGTTGAAGGGCTTTAGCAGATAATCAAGCCCACCGTTTGTGTAAAAACTGCGTACCGCCGCAAAGGATTGGCAGTATGTCAGCAGGATAAACTCGCAGTCCGCCCCTGCCGCTCTCAGCTTTTTCATTAGCATTATGCCGCCTGTTTCCCATTCATAAATAACCAGAGCGGGTCTCAAGGCAGCTATTTCCCGTGCTGCCGCGTCCGGGTCTGTGCCTGAGCCTATTACACGAAAGTTGTTTTCACGCCACAGAGCCGATTTTTTAATGCTTGCAAGCGTTATTCGGTCGTTATCTAAGAGATAAACACCATAAATATTCATCCCTCCCCTTGTAGTTGGTGGGTATATGGTAATGAATAAAAAGCACTTTGGGTATAGACAGGATTCACTAAAATATGGATTATCTCACGCGAAAGGCAAAATTTTGCAAAATATAGCAGTTTTGCCAACGGTACGGAAAATTAGCTATGCATTGTAAACGGCTCACTCACCGCTGTTGCTACGCAACACGCTCGTTCGTTCGCCACAATG
>WQSB01000155.1 GCA_009788085.1 Defluviitaleaceae bacterium | reverse complement strand
AACCCGTATTTAGAGCTTCTAAGCATCGGCGTCAACAACTTGGCGCAAATTGATGTGTCCAACAACAGATACCTAAGTATGCTATCCGTTTGGGACAATCAACTTACGGCTTTGGATGTTTCGGGCAAGGAAAATCTACAGCTTCTAAGTGCGCAAAACAACCGGATGACCTCTCACAATGATGTCATAGGCTGGCAAGAAATCGGACTGATTTTAAATGATACATTTATCTTCTACCCGCAAGGCGTTTTACCCGTCGGTCTTGCCCTTGAAGCAGAATGGGAATGGGAACTCTGGCTGGATATCCCCTTTGAGGCATTTGCTTTCGGCCTTGACGACCCGAGCCTACACTTCACCGCAGAGGGCTTCACCGGGGCCGGATAATTAAAGAAACTTTGATATGAAGCCAAAAAAGGCGGGAATTCGCTTGCAAATTTAGTCATCTGCTCGAATTCCCGCCTTTTCTTCGCATCAGTTCTCGGCCCATTTGTTCATAGAATATTCACAAAGAATTTACGCCTATTTTGGATACATATGGTATACTGTGCGCGTTTTCTAAGAAAATGTCCGGGAGTGGTTAATTTGATTGAAGTGCGGAATCTGACAAAGGTTTACGGACAGCATACCGCCATTGACAATATCAGTTTTACGATTGACGATGGCGAAATTGTGGGTTTTCTAGGGCCGAACGGGGCAGGGAAGACCACTACGATGAATATAATGACGGGTTTTATAGCGGCAACAGGCGGCGATGTGAAAATAAGTGGTGTTGACATCGTGGCCGAGCCGGAACGGGCAAAGGCGAACATCGGATATTTGCCGGATACGCCGCCGGTGTATGGAGACATGCGAATCAGCGAGTATCTTAATTTTGTGGCGGATATAAAAAAAGTGCGCAAGGGACGAAAGGAAGCCATCGAGCATGTCATGAAAGCGGTGCATATCGACGGCATGTCCAAGCGACTGATAAAAAACCTGTCCCGTGGCTATAAACAGCGTGTGGGGCTGGCGCAAGCCATGCTTGGCGACCCTAAGGTCATAATCATGGACGAGCCCACCATCGGCCTAGACCCGAAGCAGATTATAGACATGAGGGAGGTCATAAAAAACCTTAGCAAGAAGCATACGGTAATTTTATCCAGCCATATTTTGCAAGAGGTCAGTGCGGTATGTGACCGTGTGCTGATTATCAATCGTGGGAAAATCGTGGCTACGGGCACACCGGACAGCCTTTCCGAAAGCCTCACAAAGGGCGCGGCTCAAATGCAGGTGCGCGTAAAGGGCCAGCGCGAGCAAATTCAAAAAGCCCTAGGCGAATTTTCGGTAATAAAGGATATTTCCATGGCAGCGGGCCTTGAGCAGGGCACGACAGACCTGCTGCTAAGGGGCGAGGACAGCACGGACATCCGCGAGGCCATATTCCGCTGCATGTCAAAAAACAATTTTCCTATTCTCCTGATGAAACCCAACGAGCTTACATTGGAGGAGATTTTCTTATCTCTGACTGACGCCGCAGCGCAGCGAGGAAGCGTAGCCGGGGCTTTGCCCGGCGGAGCGGCGGGGCTTGGGGCAGAGCCCCATTTGGATGAAGGGAGGGTCAGTTATGACAGCGATTTATAAAAAAGAAATGCGCACATATTTCACGCAAATGATGGGATATGTGTTTTTGGCGTTTTTGCTGTTGCTGGTGGGCATATGGTTTGCGATGGTGAATGTAACCGGGCACAATGCCAATTTTCACAATGTGCTTTCCCAGGTTACAATTTTCTTCTTTATATTGCTGCCGATTCTTACGATGCGGCTTTTTTCTGAGGAAACACGCCAAAAGACCGACCAATTAATCTTCACCAGTCCGCTGACCATCACGGGCATTGTGCTGGGGAAATTTTTTGCGGCATTGTCGCTGTTTATTATCGGTACGGCGATTACGATAATTCTTCCCGCGATGCTTAGCCTGTATGGTGAGCTGCCAGCCAGCCAAATCCTGGGTACGTATATAGGCTTTGTTTTGCTGGGGGCCTGCTGCATTGCCGTGGGCGTGCTGATTTCATGCCTTACGGAAAATCAGATTGTTGCCGCCGTGGGCACGATGGGCGCGATTTTTACCATGTTTATTATAGACGCTATTGCCCTTGCAATGCCGATTTCCACCTTTGCGTCATTGATGTTTGTGGCCTTGATTATTGCCGCCGTGGTGGCGGTTTGGTATAACTCCACCCGCAATATTCTTGCCTCCGTTATCGTGGGTGCGGGGGGGCTGGCGTTCTCTGCCGGTTTGTACATCGCCAATAATCTCATTTTCGACGGGCTGATTGTTCGCGTGCTTCTGTGGTTTTCTATTTTTGCCCGTTTTGCCAGCTTTACCCGGGGCATTCTTCACCTTGCGGATATTGTGTATTATATTTCCTTTGCCGCGCTGCTCTTGTATATTACCGTTAATATTTTGGAAAAAAGGAGGTGGCGTTGATGAAGTCCTTTAGAGAAAAACGCTTCAGATACGGCACTTTCTCCACGGCGATGATGCTGTTTGCCGTGGTGATTTTTGTGCTGGTTAATTTGCTGGCCGGGGAATTTAATATTTCCCGCGACCTGACCGCCGAGCAGATTTTCTCACTCTCACGGCAAAGCCGCGATTTTTTGGCAGATTTGGAGCAAGATGTTCTTATTACTTCTATTTCGCGGACAGGGCATGAGCATCCGGTAATCAGCCAGCTTTTGGAGGAATACGCCGCTGCGTCGCCGCGAATTCGCGTGGAGAACCGCGACCCGTTTCTAAGCCCGGCATTTGTGCATCAACTGGCCGCAGAGGCCGGTATGGAGGGCGGAATCCCTCAAGACAGCGTGGTGGTGCAAAGCGGAGGTTTCACCCGGGTTGTGCTTCCTCAAGACATGGTTCAGACTCAAATGGGTATGCCATGGGAGGCCCCCCGCGTTGTGGGCTTTAACTTCGAACGGGAAATCACCCGGGCAATAAACCATGTTTCTCAGGGCGAGCCGGGAATTATTTACTATGTAACCGGAAGCGGCGAAGCCCCCCTCGACCCGATTTTCATCGGCTTCCTTGAGTCGGAGAATTTTATTATCCGCGAAGTGGATTTAACATTACATGAAGTCCCCGCTGATGCGGATATTCTTTTTGTTCCCACCCCCAATAGGGATTGGTCTGGCGTGAAAGCCCAACGTATCCGGGACTTCCTTGACGCGGGAGGGCGTGCCTTTTTCGCTCTAGGGCTTACTATGGCCGAAACCCCAAATCTGGATGACCTGCTGGCGGCCTTTGGGCTGGGTTTTGGTAATTACGAGCTGTGGGAGGGTGATGCCCGCCAAAGCTTCATGGGTGTCCCGCGCAATATTATCCCCACCATGCACCAGCACGAAATCACCGTTGACGCCCAGGGCCGCACATTTGCCAATGTAATTCCACTTTCGGTAAGCATTGATATTCTGCCGCTACGCCCGGCTGCAACCGATATTGAACCGCTGTGGACTACCTCGCGGGATTCTTTCGCAAGGGTTAATATCGCATCGGAAAGCCAAGTGCAGCTCCCCGATGATATCCCCGGGCCCTTTAATCTGGCCGTGGCGGTCACGCAGCACACCCAAATCGTAGTCGTGGGCAGCGACGCTTTCATGGACCCCTGGGTTATCATGAATGTGGGCATGGGAAACTGGCAATTTATTTTAAATTCGCTGCATTGGCTGCAAGACCAACCCTCCGCCATTTGGGTTCCCACCCGCGTTCCCCCCGGGGCCGCTCCGCTGATTCTCACCGACCATGAGGCCAATATATTAAACGGCGTTGCCATGGGCGCGATTCCGCTGGTTAGCATTGGCATTGGCGCGTTTATTTGGTTCAGACGGCGGCATAATTAGGGGAGTGGCTGAAAGCCGTTAGTGAAGGGCGGCGCGGGGAGTGGCAACAGGCCATAGAACCCCTCGGCCGCTTCTTAGAGAATAGGCGACTTCATTCCTTTCAGCCCAAAGCATATCCCGGCCAAAGTGTCCATTCCGGAGGTTGCTCCCATCTCGCATAGCTCTTTAGCGGCGGATGTCAAATTTTCATGCGAATCGGAAGCAAAAAACGCCGTCATAAGCCGGGCGATACGTTCGTTAAAATACCCGTTTGAAGCGTTTCTCAAAAAAAACGCGCTAATGGAAGTTGTATGCGGCACAGCCCCCATAACCAGCGCATGGCACTGTTCTTTTGTCGTTTCCAAGCCATAAGCCGCACAGCCTCCATAAAGTGCCGCGGATACGCCAACCAAAAAATCATCGGAGGATGGAGTAAGTCCCTGCCCGCAGCCTGCCATTTGTTTCCCAAGTAGGCTGTCGGGAATCTCTCCGCTGCTTATGACTGTAAAAAACCTATGTGCCCGCTCCGCCAAAAATTCGCTGTAGACATTATGCGGCAGGCTAAAATTATCAAACAAGCCGTTTAAGAGAGGTGCCAAGCTGTTGGCTATATTTTCTTCCCGCGCCAAAACACCTGATATCAGGTGTAGACGATGCGAAAATTCTTCGCTGTTTATGTCAAAGGCCGCATCGGATACGGAAAGCGTAATCGCAACAGTATTGGAATCTGTGGATAAATACGGCCGCAGACGCGCCGGGGTACTCTGCTCAAATCCGTATGCGATTTCGATTAGAGCAGGCTCTTCAAAGGGCCGTGCCATGAACTCTATCCCAACCGGAATCCCCACAGGCGTTTTTTCGTCCGGAGAGAAGCCGCAGGGAACTACTATGGAGGGCCAGCCCAGCACAGAAGCCAACACGCCGTTACGCTGTGCCTGTTTCCCGCCTATTTTGCAAACCAATTGCTGCTGATGCGGAAACACCAGCGCGTCCAAGGACTCCCGCTTGAATAACTCAAGTAAGCTTTGCCGGAGTTCCCCCGCCAATTCCAGCCGCCGCGAATATTCCGTCATACCGGTGCCAAGGCCGTTTGCGGCAAGCAATACATCTTTAATATTGGTCGAATATTTGCCGCTTGCCAAAATGTCGTCTATGGAGCGAACCGGAGCTTGCTTTTGAGTCAGATACTCGGCAAGATACTCCTTTAATTCGTACAGATGCACGCTGACATCAGTCGTAAGCCACGCGCTGTCGATGGGAAGGCAAACGCTTACAAGCTGTACCCCGGCTTTTTCCAGCTCGCTTAGGGCGGGCTTTACAACTTGGTTGACCGGCTCATTTTCTTGGTTTTTGCCAAAAAAGCTTTCAAGAACGCCGATGCGTTTATTTTTCAGCCCGCCGGGTTTTAAGGAGATTATATACGACGCAGGTCTCCGCCCGTGATTAGCTATAACGTCCAAGGTGCGGACGGCATCCTCAACGGTGCGCGCCATTGGCCCGACTACGTCCTGTGTGTTGGAGTAGGAGACAATACCGCCGGTATCGCACAGCCCTACGGTAGGCCGAATCCCGCATAACGAGTTGGCCGAGGACGGGGAGCGGATGGAATTGATTGTATCCGTGCCGATGCCCACCAATCCGAAATCAGCGGCGATGGCCGCGCCCGTTCCGCCGGAGCTTCCTCCGGCAGTCCGTGTGAAATCGTATGGGTTTATTGTCTGCCCAAGAATGGAACTTATTGTCTCGCCCCAAATAGCGAATTCATGCAGGTTGACCTTCGCTAATATAATCGCACCGGCCTCCCGCAGCTTTTGTGTGACAGCGGCGTCGCTGCCGGAAAGCCAGCCCTCAAGGCTCTTAGAGCCGGCAGTAGTGGGCATATCAAATGTCTCGCAATTGTCCTTAAGCAGCACCGGAACGCCGTGCAAAGGGCCGCACAAGCCGTTTTTGGCGTAAACAGCATCAAGCTCTTTTGCGCGGGTGATTGCCTCGGAGTTTATAGCGATAATCGAGTTAATTTGCCTGTCGAGAGACTCAATGCGCCACAGATAGAACTTTATTAATTCTTCGCAAGTGAAAATTCCCCGCTCCAAAGCCTCATGGAAGCGGGGAATTGTCATCTCATAAAAATCCTTACGCATCAAATCCTTCAAATGCAACCACCCTACAAAACGCTGATTCGCCGTCCTTGAACTTCCATGGGAAGCAGCCGATTACGCAACGCTTGTTGGAGAGCTTGTCTATGTCACCGCCAACGCATTCTACATGAATGATTTCGCCGTATTTTTGGGGGAATTGCTGAATATGCATGGCTTGATATGTTTTTGGCCATTCGTAGATTTCGTTCAAGCCTTTACCGTAACGCTCTTGGAAAAGCTTGTCACACAGTTCCGCTTCGCGAGGCTCCCAATCGCGGATTTTTGTGTTCATGGGATGGTCGGCGGAGCCGCAGTCCACTGCCAGCCATTTGAATTGCATTTCATGACACCAGGGCACAAAGTCCATGCTGGGGCCCGGATGGCGCAGCATATAGCGACGTTCGTCGGCTTCGGGCTGGTCCCAGCCGTATTTGTGATAGCCCGTATTGATAATCAGCACATCGCCCTTGCGAATGTCGGCGCGTTTTTTTAAATCCTCCGGGGTGTAGATGCCAAAATCCTCGGCCATGTCGGACAAGTCAACCACGACGCCGGGTGCACACAGCTTATCCAACGGCAAGGATGCTACGTCGCGGCCCGCCGTATCGAAGTGCAATGGGCCGTCCAAGTGCGTGCCCACATGGTTTGAGGTGGTAATAACCATTCCGTTTGCCCCATTGGGTGCCAAACGCTTGAAATATTTGACCTGTAATGCCTCATAAGTAGGCCAAGGCGGTGTCTGTATACCCGTGGGTATCGAGAGGTCATGCATTTTGATTCCGTTCCAGTTCATAAAAATTCCTCCTTTTATTTAGACGGGAGCTTTGCTCCCAAGCTACAGCATGTAATACACTAGCAGTGCCGCTGCCAATAAATCAGCGCAGCCTCCCGGGCTGATGTTCCGGCTGATGAACTCGTCGTCCAGCGCGTGGGCGTATGACAGGTATTGGCTTATGTCAGTAAAGTTTGAGATTTCATTTTTAACC
>WQSB01000154.1 GCA_009788085.1 Defluviitaleaceae bacterium | reverse complement strand
GCGGCAACTAGAAAGGCGAGAATTCGCGCAGATGATTAAATCTGCAAGCGAATTCCCGCCTTTCTTTGTCGCCCCAGCCGACACGGCCGTGAGCAAACGAAGCAATCACGGTGTTTTCGGGCCCGGCGCACCGCTGATACCCGGTTCTCTTAGAAAGACGGCCCCCTTCTCTGTTTTATTAATTCTCCGCACCGCGTTTTAGAATTTTAATTGTGCCTTTTTTCTTGATTTGCTCGGTGGTGGTTTCCAGCACGCGGCCAAGGGTGACGTTGCCGCTTTGGTGCAGAACAATGTGGGCGGTGCGGGCGGTTAGGGCGGAGGCGTCTACGTCGCCGCTGCCGATTATGTCCGCGTCGAATTTTTGGCAATTGCCACCGTTTATTTCCACGTCGCCGCTGCCCATTATACGGATTTTAACGTCGCCGCCAAGCAGTTCGTCCACGGTTAAATCGCCAGAGCCGTTAATAGTTGATTTTAAGTCTGCGGCAGACTTTAAAGTGATATCGCCAGAGCCGTTTACGGACACATTGGCATTTTTTACGGCCGCAATTTCCGCCGCACCGGAGCCGTTTATGGAAAGCTTCAGTTCATCTGAGCTGCCGATTGATATGTTTCCCGAGCCATTTACTTTCGCGTCGCAGGAATTGAAATCCCCCATACAGATGTCGCCGGAGCCGTTTACGGTCAGATTGCCTGTATCAAACCGGAGTGTTTCGGAGTTCAGCGTACCCGAGCCGTTAATACATATGCAAGCGTGACTACCCTGTTCGTAGGGGACCTCCACGATGACTTGATTTTCCTTGTAGCTGCCGCGGTTAAAGCTGTCGCAGTTTTGCTGTTGGAAATAAATTTTTAACATGCCGTCTGGGGCCTCGACTCTGAGGCGGTTGATTAACCTTGCGTCACCCTTGGCCCTTACGCGGGTTTTTCCGTCAGACGAGCGGACGATGCAGCATTCGTTAAACAAGATTTCTATGTTTACGCTGCTGGTTTCGCCGAATTCAAAATCCTTCGTGGTGGCCGAGGAATCAAAATACTGCCAGGTATCGCCGCCCATTTCTTCCGCACCAACAAAGCGGATTTCTCCCGGCCCGTTATTTACCACCAGTCGATTGGACAGCTCCGCCAAACTTCCGTCGGAGAACTTTATCCCGGAGGCGTCCTTGGAGGTCACGTCCTTGTTGGAATAACACGCAACTCCGGCCGCGCTGTGCACAAGGAGCAAGCCCTCAAATGTTTCGGGGTAGGTGAGTGTGTCATTGCTTGCGGGGGTTGCAGGGGCCTTGCCAAAGAGAAAATCAATCTCCGTGCTCAAAATTCCGGCAAGAGTCGGAATCAGCGTAATGTCGGGATAGCTTTGGTCATTTTCCCATTTTGATACCGCTTGCCCGGTAACGCCCACGCGGTCAGCAAGCTCCTCCTGTGTCATACCCTTTGCCTTGCGCAGCTTTTGCACACGCTGTCCAAATCCGTTGAAATCATACATGCTCTAACATCCTCTCTTTTTGGGGCTCTGCCCCAAGCCCCGCCACTGCGGGCATCGCGCTTTGCGCAATGTAAAATAGCCTTGATACGTACATGGTATCAAGGCTAGAGAATGAAATCAACAACCTATGGTTGAATTCAACCAATAGTAGAATTAATTATCTTGCATGGATTCCCTACAGCCACAACACCGCTTGGAATATCTTTTGTAACCACACTGCCGGAACCTATTACGCTATTATTTCCGACGGTAACGCCGGGTAAGACCTGCACCCCGCCGCCAAACCAGACATTATCGCCAATTGTGATGGGATAAGCGTACTCTAGGCTTTGGTTTCTTCGCTCGCTGTCCAGCGGGTGTCCGGCGGTATAAAATCCGCAATTGGGCGCAATAAACACATTGTCCCCAAATGTAACCTTTGCCGCGTCTAAAATGACACAATTATAGTTTGTATAAAAATTCTCGCCTATTTCTATGTTATAACCGTAATCGCACCAAAATGGTGCAGTTATAGTGAAAGAACCTTTTGTCTTTCCAAGCAGCTTTATGATAATTTCCCGTTTTCTTTCGATGCTTGATGGCAAAAGCAAATTATGTTCATGACATAAATCCATACACTGCAATCTTTCTGTGACCAAATCTTGGTCGTTGGCATTGTAGAGCATACCCGCCAGCATTTTTTCTTTTTCTGTCATACAACCCGTGGCATAACAAAAGTGGCAATGGCAACGGAATGCAAAATGGACGCCCCGTTCACAAATAAATGGAAAATGGAGTGCATGTATTTCCGTTTCTTGCCGACAGCGTAGAATATCACCCCAAGGGTATACAACACGCCACCGATTAATATTAATATGAAGAAAGGCAAACCAAGGACTTCGACAAGGCGGCTTATTCGAAACATGGCCATCCAGCCCATACCAAGATAGCATACCAGCGCGAAGGGCATAAAACGCTTGCGGTCGATGGCGGTGAGAGTTACTCCGACAATGGCAAAGCCCCACAGCACACCGAACATCAACCATGCGTCCAGCGGATAAACCTCGCGGAACCGAGTCAGAAGAATGGGCGTATAGGTTCCGGCAATCAGAATATAAATTGTGCAATGGTCCAGCACCCGGAAAATTTTCTTGGGAAAGCCGATGTTGAGTCCATGATAAATGCTGGACATCGTAAACAGCAAAATCACGGAGAATCCATAAATCGCGCCGCTTACTATGCCCATCACATTTTGGTGAAAAGCCGCCACAATTACACAGGCCAGCAAAGCCACAAGCCCCAGACCGCCGCCGACGATATGTGTAATCATATTAAACCGCTCTTCACCCCGGGTGTAGTTTGGCAGTTCCAATTTTGATTTTCTTTTTACTGTTACAGCGTCGTTCATTTAGTATCCACTGCCTTCCAATCCTTGTACAAGCTTAATGATACGGTCGGTTCCCAGCCTGTTCGCTCCCATTTCTACGAAGCGGAGTGCGTCCTCCAGCGTGGTTATTCCGCCGGCGGTTTTTACCTTTACGTGGGGCTGTACATTTTTGCATATCAACGCCACATCCTCAAAGGTTGCCCCGCTCTCATCAAAGCCTGTGGAGGTTTTTATATAATCCGCGCCGGAATCGCTGACAATGGCGCACAGCTTAATTTTTTCTACCAGTGTCAAATGTACCATTTCAATTATTACATTTAATACATATCCTCTGCAAGCCACCCGTACAGCGCGAATATCTTCTAACACATAGTCGAAATCCGCATCCTTCACGCGGCCTATGTCGATTACCATGTCAATTTCCGTTGCTCCCAAGTGGATTGCAACCTGCGCTTCATATGCTTTTACACGGGAATCCATATAGCCATTGGGAAATCCTACAACCGCACACACGGGAACTCGTCCGGCCAAGTGGTTCGCGCACAACGCCACCCGTGACGGCGGAACGCATACGCTGGCTACATTATACTCAACGGCTTCGTCGCAAAGCTTGATATAATCGGCTTCCGTGGCCGTTACGCCAAGAAGGGTATAGTCTGCTTTTGCCAAAAGTGCCTGCCGTTGTTCTTTATTCATCTTAGCCCCTCCATCTAAATGGGGGCTCTACCCCAAGCCCCCGCCGCTCCGGGCAGAATAAATCCGCGCTTCGCATACTGTTACTAGACCACGTCTTAGTAATAAAGTCAAGAATTTTTTATTTTGTCAAATTGCACAAATGCATGGCATAATTTGGCCATTTGGCCAAAATCTTTTGTATGTTTGTGCAAATTTCACAAAGGTATTGACGTTTTAAGCTCCAACTCTTAGAATATGTTTATTAGGAAACCGATACACATACACCCCACGTCGAAAGGAAGCGAAGCCATGCAGCAGAACAGACCCGAGCAACCAGACGAAAAGGTCTTGCAATTTGGCGAAGGCAATTTTCTTAGGGCTTTTGTAGATTATTTCATTGACGAGTTAAACGGGCAAGGCTTGTTTAACGGACGTGTTGCGGTGATTCAGCCTATCCCGTCGGGTTTGGCCGACACACTTAATGCTCAGGAATGCAAATATACTGTTGTGCTGCGCGGCCTTGAGGATGGCCGATCTGCCGTAAAAAAACGTCAAGTTACCTGTATAAGCCGCGCTATTAATCCATACACTAGCTTCAACGAATACATGGCCACCGTTCGCAATCCGCATCTTCGTTATATCGTTTCCAACACTACCGAGGCCGGAATTTCCTTTGTAAAGACAGATAAACTTACCTCTATGCCGCCGGTTAGTTTCCCGGCAAAAATTACGGTTTTGTTATATGAGCGGTTTAAATTTTACAAGGGGAATAAAAGCAAAGGCTTCATATTTATACCCTGCGAATTGATTGACGATAATGGCACGAAGCTGAAAAAAATTATTTTGCGCTATGCCTCCATGTGGCGGTTACCGCAGGGTTTTATAGATTGGATTCACGAAGCGAATTGTTTCACAAATACGCTGGTGGACAGAATTGTAACAGGGTATCCCAAGGATGAAATTGACGCGCTTACGAAAGAGCTGGGCTACAAAGACGATTTGCTGGTAACAGGCGAAATCTTCCATTTCTTTGCCATTGAGGCCACGGGGGACGCTGCTGAGGAATTAAAAAGGGATATGCCATTCCAAAAGGCGGGGCTAAACGTGGTGCTTACCGACGACGTAACACCTTACAAGCTTCGTAAGGTGCGCATTTTAAACGGTGCGCACACGATGTCGGTTTTGGCGGCGCATCTATGCGGGATAGAAACCGTCGGTGAAATGGCAAAGGACTCTTTGTTTGCTAATTTTCTGCAAAAGGGTATCTATAATGAAGTTATCCCCACAATTTTAAAAACCGAAGCCCGTCTTGACCCGCAGGATTTAAATTCTTTTGCGGCGTCGGTTTTCGACAGGTTCGCGAACCCCTATATCAAGCATTATTTGCTCAGCATCGCGCTTAACTCGGTTTCGAAGTTTACCGCGCGGGTGCTGCCCACCATTTTGGAATTTTATAAGCACATGGACACGTTGCCGCCAGTGCTTACACTGTCCTTCGCCGCACTTTTGGTTTTTTACAAAAACAAGGAAAACGTATCCGATGACACCGAGATTTTGGAGACTTTTTCGACAGAGTGGGGGAGATTTGAGTCCGAGACGCAAGATATCGGCGCACTGGTTGCGGCCATCTGCGCGAAAACCGAGTTCTGGGGGACGAACCTTACTAGCCTGCCGGGCTTTTGCGAAAAAGTATCTTTACATCTGAAGGAAATTAACGCAAACGGAATGAGACACACTATCGAAAAGCTTTTAGGGGATTACGCATGATACAAGCATCCGCCGCAATAAAAATAAGTGACAGGGATAACGTAGCCGTTGCCCTTGAGGAAATCAAAACGGGCGATACGATTTTTGACATTGCAGCTAAAGAGACAATCCCCGCTGGTCACAAAATGGCACTTAGTTTAATCGCCCCCGGGGAAAGCGTCATAAAATACGGCCATCCAATCGGCTGCGTTACTTGCGAAATTCAGCCCGGCGCACATGTTCACACCCATAATCTAAAAACAAATCTTAGCGGAATCGAAGAATATTCTTATAATGCGTCTGCTACGGAAGCGCGTGAAACGCCCCCCGAAAGAACCTTCATGGGATACAAACGCCCCGACGGGCAAGTGGGTATCCGCAATGAAATTTGGATTATCAACACAGTGGGCTGTGTTAATAAAATCGCGGAGAAAATCGCCGCCGATGCAACCAATCATCGCAAATCGCGTCATAAGAATAAAAATATTGACGGAATATACACATTCGTTCACCCATATGGCTGCTCACAGCTGGGGGACGACCATAGCTTTACACAAAAGATTTTGGCCGGAATGGTCAAGCATCCCAATGCGGGCGGGGTTCTGGTGCTGGGGCTGGGTTGCGAAAACAATCTTATTTCCGATTTTAAGGAAATTTTGGGGGATTACGACCCGCAACGGGTGAAATTTCTAAATACCCAAGATGTCAAGGATGAAGTCGCCGAAGGGCTTAAAATCATCGGTGAGCTTGTAGAATATGCCTCCGCTTTTAAACGTGAGTCTATCCCAATCTCCAGGTTGATTTTCGGTCTAAAGTGTGGCGGTTCGGACGGCTTGAGCGGAATAACCGCAAATGCTCTTGTGGGAAGCCTTGCCGACGCGGTTACAGCCCATGGCGGCACATGTATTCTTACGGAAGTGCCGGAAATGTTCGGTGCGGAAGCTTTATTAATGGAACGGTCTGCTGACCGGGCGATTTTTGACAAAACGGTAAAACTTATAAATGACTTCAAAGGTTATTTTATCCGCCACGGACAGGAAATTTACGAAAATCCCTCCCCGGGAAATAAAGAGGGCGGTATCACCACTTTGGAGGAAAAGTCCCTGGGCTGCACGCAAAAAGGTGGCAACAGCCAAGTCATGGATGTTCTGGACTATGGCGAAACCGTCAAAAAGTCGGGGATTAACCTGTTACAAGGGCCGGGCAACGACATCGTTGCGGTAACAAACCTTATGGCCGCCGGGGTGCATATTATTTTATTCACCACGGGGCGGGGGACGCCGCTGGGTGCGCCTGTGCCAACGGTTAAAATATCCAGCAACACAGCTTTGGCCAAAAGTAAGCCCCATTGGATTGATTATAACGCAGGGCTGCTTGTAAGCCACAATTTCAGCCTAAGCGAACTAACTGAAGGTCTTCTTGACTACGTTATTGATGTAGCCGAGGGCGAGCTTACCCAAAACGAAGTCAACGGCTATCGCGAAATTTCAATTTTTAAAGACGGTGTAACACTGTAGTGCCAACAGGCATTGCATAAACATAAAAAAAAGGAGAATCAAGTATGAAAAGGATTGTTTTACTCGTGCTACTTGTAGGTCTGTTTACAATGGGCCTAGTGGCATTCACCGGTTGCTCACGTGACGGCAACGGCGACACCACTCAAGCACCGCCCCCTCCTCCACCACCGCCACCGCCCCCACCGCCA
>WQSB01000153.1 GCA_009788085.1 Defluviitaleaceae bacterium | reverse complement strand
ACCTCCGCGCCGCCCCCCGATGGCATCGGCATGTCGAAAGAGCCTACCATCCCGCCGATGTCAACTGCCACCGGCGCGGCAGAATTGAAGCCGCTGCCCATGGAAAACGGCGGTGCA
Organism: Defluviitaleaceae bacterium; assembly: GCA_009788085.1. Classification (GTDB taxonomy): domain Bacteria; phylum Bacillota; class Clostridia; order Lachnospirales; family WQUN01; genus WRAH01. The sequence continues at coordinate 6,872 of WQSB01000153.1, read as the reverse complement.
TTGGGGTTTAAGCCACCCTCGTCCGCATGGTAGAGAAGCTCGTTTCTTATATAGATGCGCCTCTCCTGCATATCAAACTGACGGCGGCGACGTTCCTGGTCGCTCTCGTCCCGGCGGCGGGAACGCTCCGCTTGAATGGCTTGCTCCCGGCGGCGTATGGCGTTAATCATCTGGTCTACACGGTCGATTTGCATTTGGATATCCGCCGCAAGGGCGTCACGCGCCCGGGGCTCCATTTCGCTTGCAACGACTTCCTTCAGCTTTGATACAAGCCGCGCACGGATTTGCTGCGCACGGGAAATACCATCCGTGTTGCTCAGCCGCGCAGAACCCGTCCTCGGACGGCTCGGACGCCGCCTTTGCTCTTGCTGACGCTGCTGGCGAACCCTTTCGTGAGCTTCGAATATCCGGTGATTGGTCATTTCCCGTAAGCTTCTGTTAATATCCCGGCGCGAGTCGTTGGCAAAGTCTATCTGCCCAAAGGGCCGAAACCCGTTACCGCCGTCATTGGTACCGCCCCAATTAAAAATCATATAGCATCCCTGCCTCAAAAAAATCCCATTTGTAATATTATCGTAAGATTTCCGGTTTTTGGTTAGGCTTTTTTTCACCCGGTTTCAGCAAGGTCAAGATACAGGTGACCAAATTCCTCGATAAAATTTTTGCGGCCGCGAAGATTATCCCCCAGCAGAATCTCAAACATTTCCTGTGTACGGGCTGCGTCGGTGGGGATTACCTGTACCAGACGGCGGGTGGCGGGATTCATGGTGGTCTGCCACATCATTTCGGGTTCGTTTTCGCCCAGGCCCTTTGAGCGTTGGATATGAGCTTTAGTGCCGGACTTCTCTGCCTTGGATAGAATTTCGGCCTTGTCTTTTTCGGTGTAGGCGAAAAAGGTGTTTTTCCCGGCGGTGATTTCGTACAGCGGCGACTCGGCGATAAAAACCTTACCGCGCTCAATAAGTGTTGGCGTGAGACGGTACAGCATGGTGAGAATCAAAGTGCGGATATGATAACCGTCGTAGTCTGCGTCGGTGCAGATGATGATTCTGTTCCAGTTGAGACGGTTTATGTCAAAGTCGCTTAAATCCCGCGCCTGCTTGGAATCGCGCTTGATTTCCACGCCGCAGCCCAGCACACGCAGCAAGTCCGTAATGATTTCGTTTTGCAGAATGCGATTATAGTCAGCCTTTAGGCAATTAAAAATCTTGCCGCGCACCGGCATAATCGCCTGAAATTCCGCGTCGCGCCCCAGCTTGCACGAGCCCAGCGCGGAGTCTCCCTCTACAATATATAACTCCCGTCGTGCGGTGTCCTTTGTGCGGCAATTTACGAATTTTTCCACCCGGTTATTCAGGTCGATTTGGCCGGTTAGCTTTTTTTTGAGGGCGACGCGGGTTTTTTCCACGGATTCGCGGCTGCGCTTGTTGGCCAGGATTTGCGCGCAGATTCTGTCCGCATCGGATTTGTGCTCGATGAAATAAACCTCAAGCTGTTTTTTTAAAAATTCCGTCATAGCCTCTTGAATGAACTTATTTGTGATGGCCTTTTTGGTCTGGTTTTCGTAGGAAGTCTCCGTGGAAAAGGAATTTGCAATCAAAATCAAGCTTTCCTCAATGTCGGGGAAGCTTATTTTTTTCTCGTCCTTTTTGTAGTGACCGCCGGATTTTAAGTATGCGTCCACCCCCGCCACAAAGGCAGCCTTGACGGCCTTGTCCGGTGCGCCGCCGTATGCCAGCCAGCTGGAATTGTGATAATACTCCAGCACATTTACGTCGTTGGAAAAGCAAAACGCGATATCGAATTTTAGCTTGTACTCCGGTTTGTCGGCGCGGTCGCGGCCTTGGGTAGTATGGGAAAGCAAGTGCGGGTCGGTTAAGGCCGTTTCCCCGGCAAGCTCCAGAATATAGTCGCGAATACCGTTCTCATACCGGAATTCAAAGGTCTCGCCCCTTGGCTCGTCCACCAGCACAAAAGTAAGCCCGGCGTTTACGATGGCCTGCCGCTTTAGCATATCCTGGTACCATTCCAGCGGGACGTCTATTTCCGTAAAAACATCCCTGTCGGGACGCCAGTTTACGGTGGTGCCTGTTTTGCGGCCGCCATAGGGCTCCTTTCGCAGGCCGCCTATGTTCTCGCCTTTTTCAAAGTGCAGAGCGTATTTAAAACCCTCCCGCAAAATTTCCGCGTCCATGTACTCCGAGCTGTATTGCGTCGCGCACAAGCCCAGGCCGTTTAGCCCAAGGCTGAATGCGTAGTTCGCGTCGTCCTCGTTGTTGGCGTATTTGCCTCCGGCGTAAAGCTCGCAGAAAACAAGCTCCCAATTGTATTTTTGCTCTATGGGATTGTAATCCACCGGAACGCCCCGGCCAAAATCCTTCACCGTAACGGAAAAATCCCTATGTCTCGTGATTTCTATACGCTTGCCGAAACCTTCGCGGGCCTCGTCAATAGAATTTGAAATAATCTCAAAAATTGCGTGCTGACATCCGGTAATCCCATCCGAGCCGAAAATTACAGACGGCCGCTTGCGTACCCTGTCCGCGCCCTTTAGGGCAGTTATACTTTCATTGCCGTATTCTTTGTTTTTCATATATCCACCTTATTTTCCCCTAGGATTTATATAGCATACCAGAAAAATCAGAAATATAGCAAACGTTATTCAAGAAGTCTATTAGCAAAATTGTACCAGCTTGCATATAGTACATAGACGGAGCGGGGAGCGAAGTTCATTCACTATAGCCCCATTAGGATGATGGCCATGCGGGAAATTCTTTGTTTTGAAAACGTTTCGCTGACATACCAAGCCGACAACGGCGAGGTTGAGGCACTTAGGGATATAAATTTTTCTGTGGCTGAGGGCGAATTGGTTTCCATAATCGGGCCGTCGGGCTGCGGGAAAACGACATTGCTGTCGCTTATCGCGGGGCTTGAGCCGGCAACTGAGGGGCGTATTTTGGTTGCCGGTGAGGAAGTAAGCGGTGTGTCAGGCAGAACGGGATATATGCTGCAAAAGGACAATTTGCTGGACTGGCGCACGATTTATGGCAACGTGATTCTCGGGTTGGAAATACACGGAATGAAAAACAGCGAGAGCATCCGGTACGTTGAGGGTCTGCTGAAAATGTATGGGCTGTGGGAATTCTGCCGAAAGCACCCGTCCCAGCTTTCGGGGGGGATGCGCCAGCGCGCCGCGCTGATTCGTACACTGGCGGTAAAGCCGGAGCTTCTGCTGCTGGACGAGGCGTTTTCCGCGCTGGATTATCAAACACGTCTGGTTGTGGCCGACGATGTGTATAACATTTTAAAGCGCGAGAAAAAAACCGCCGTGATAGTCACCCATGATATCTCTGAGGGAATCAGCATGGCCGACAGGATAATTGTGTTTTCGAAGCGGCCGGGGAAGATAAGCCTTGACTTCCGGGTTGAATTCCCAAGCTCCGGCGAAGCCCTGTCGCCGCTTAAACGTCGCAACGAACCGATATTTAGGGAGTATTTCAACAAAATATGGAAGGAGTTGGATGTAAATGTCTAATACATTCGAATCCTCCGGCCGCCGCGAGTATCTCTATAACAAAAAGAAAAATAAAATCATAGTGCGCGTTTGTCAGGTTGCCGTACTGGTACTTGTCATTGCCATATGGGAAATCGGGGCGCGGCTGGGTTTTATCGACAGCTTTATCATGAGCCAGCCCACTAGGGTTTTGCGCACGATTTCCAATTTTCAAAATAATAATTTACTGATGCACATCGGAATAACTTTTCTTGAAACAATTATAGGATTCTCGCTGGGGGCAGTGATGGGAATCTTTATTGCGATGGTGCTGTGGTGGTCGGATTTTCTGTCAAAGGTGGCTGACCCGTACCTTGTGGTGCTTAACGCTTTGCCAAAAATTGCTTTGGGCCCGGTGATTATCATATGGGTGGGCGCGGGAATGCAGGCGGTAATCGTGATGGCACTGGCGATTTCGCTGGTTGTAACAATTATGGAAATGCTGAACGGTTTTAAAAACACCGACACCGAGCTGATAAAAATGGCCAAAACCTTTGGGGCGGGAAAGCTGCAAACCTTTGTAAAAATCGTTTTTCCGTTTAATTTGGCCACCTTGTTTAACTGCCTGAAAATCAACATCGGCCTAAGCCTGGTGGGTGTTATCGCGGGGGAATTTCTGGTTTCACGCGCCGGGCTGGGTTATCTGATTGTCTATGGCGGGCAGGTTTTCCAGATGGATTTGGTCATGACAAGCGTGATTATTTTAGCGGCACTCGCGGCACTTCTATACCGCTTGATTGTTCTATTTGAATATGTGGTGATGAAGGCCGTTAGTAATAAATAAAAAAAAGGGTGGTTTTTATGAGAAGGAATTTATTACTGCTTTTACTGCTGTTGCTTGTTGCCACGGCCGGACTGCTGACGGGCTGCAATCGCCAACAAGACGACGACGAGCTGGTTACGGTAAGGCTGAGCGAGGTTATGCGCTCTGTATTTTACGCACCTCAATATGTGGCCATTGAGCTGGGCTTCTTTGAAGATGAGGGTATCAGAATCGACCTGATTACAAGCGACGGCGCGGACAGGGTCATGACGGCTTTGCTTACCGGTGCGGTGGACATCGGGTTCTCCGGCCCGGAGGCCACAATTTATGTATACAATCAGGGGCGTGCAGACCATGCGGTGGTTTTCGCCCAAGTTACAAAACGCGACGGCTCTTTCCTGATTGCCCGCGAGCCCATGCCGAATTTCCAATGGGATGATATTCGCGGCAGCACGATTCTGCCGGGGCGCAGAGGCGGTATGCCCTTTATGGCACTGGAATATGTTATCCGTGGCTTTGGCATCGAGCCCGGCGTAGATGTGGAATTTGACACTTCTGTGGCTTTCGCAGCCATGGTGGGCGCGTTCCTGGGCGGCACGGCGGATTTTGTAACGGCTTTCGAGCCTGTAGCTTCCACCATCGAGCTTGAAGGAAGGGGCTTTGTTGTGGCTTCCGTAGGCGAGGCCTCCGGCGAAATTCCATACACGGCTTATTATGCACTTGGCAGCTTTATCGAGGCCAACCCCGATATCATCCAAGGCTTCACCAACGCCATTTTCCGCGGCCAGTTATGGGTTCAGGAAAACACTCCGGAGCGTGTTGCAGAGGTTATAACGCCCTTCTTCCCCGACGCCGACCCCGCTATACTTGTCAGCGCGATAGCCCGTTATATGGAAATTGATGCATTTTCCTCCGTCCCCATGATGACCGAGGACTCCTTCGACCGCTTGCAGCGCGTCATGGAATCCGCAGGGGAGCTTACCCAGCTTGCACCTTTTGACCGGCTGATAGATAACAGCTTCGCCGAAAGGGCAGTTGCGGAGCTTGGAAATTAAAAAAGTCCGATAAAAATTTAGCCGCATAAACCCTGTCCTTTCCCGCATATATTTTTACAATTGCGGGAGGGGGCAGGTTTTTTATGAAAGTGTTGCTGATTGCATTAACTATATTAATTTTTGCGGCGGGCTGCGCGGGTGACGAAAGCGTCGGCGGGCGGTTGCCGGTGCTTGAATTTGATTGGGAGGAAGGTGCGGAGAACGGCATATTGTTTCCGGTTGACTTCGGCGAGTTGCAGCGGCCGGCGACAGTGCTGGCGCGAATCGGCGACGATAGGCCGATAAGCTACGACGAAGTGGAGCGGATGTTTGAGCAAGCGGGGCTGGACACATATTATTGGGAGATGTGGAAACAGGGAGATGAAATGATGAGCCTCGGGCGGGCACAGGAGATTTTGGCGTCCATCAGCCCCGCCGGGAAGGGATTGTATGTAACAGAGGACAACCGGGAGCGGCCGATTTCCAATGCGTTGTGGATAGACCTTTTCCTAAACGCCTTGGATGAAATCGGCAGGGGAGATTTCATTGAAACAATAAACATCATCCCGTTCAGGCAAGAAAACCGGCGACTTTTCACAAATATGGGGATTTTTAATATAAGCAACTTCACCAGCTTCGCACCTTATTTTGATATGGAAATTCAAATCATCCACCGGGAGCGGGAAATTCTGGCCGTAATCGGGCTTACGGACAGAACCCCGGTAATCCGCAATGCGATGATTCTCCGCACGGATATGCTGGGTGTGACAATATTTTCCGGAGGTGTGCAGCGGAATTTCTCCTATGCCTCTGGTGTGCCCAAGCTGCCGGAGGATACTCTCATAGCCGACCTGCGGATAAGCGGCTCGCGCATTATCGCAACAAGCACGGCTGAGCGAGTGATTAGGGGTACAATCGAAAGCGTTACCGGACAGTACATCGAATTAAAAGAATGGGGCGCGCTACCGCTTTGCCGGGCCTTTGCCGTTTACGGGCTCATCGGCGGCGAGGCCGTATTTAAAGGCCCGCAAGATTTGCTGGTTGGGGCGAATATAGCGGATTTTCATATTTCTCACGGGCGGGTAGTGGCGGCGGTTATTACCCGGGACATATCCCCAACATACATACGTGTGGTGCTGGGCACATCGGGATTTACGGGGCTGGTTCACGATAACGTAGTAATAAGAAGCAGCGGGGCATTCACAGTGCGCGGCGGCGAACGGACGGAGAGAATAGAACCGGGCGCGATTTTCACCGTAAATCGCGAGACAAATGCCGATTTCTGGGGTGGGGCGCGATTTTATATCGCACCGGAAAACCCCGCACACAGGCTTGAAATCGTGGGCCTGCGCAGAAATCACCCGGACAGTGCGTATCCGCGATATCGCGGCATTTTGGAAATTTCCCCAAAAAACGGCGGCTTCACCATAGTAAACGAGCTGTGCCTAGAGGAATATCTGTACGCGGTAGTCCCCAGCGAAATGCCCACCGGCCACGGGCTGGAGGCGGCCAAGGTGCAGGC
>WQSB01000152.1 GCA_009788085.1 Defluviitaleaceae bacterium | reverse complement strand
GGATTGGGGCTGGGCGGAAACCCTTGACACCGCGCAGAGAACCCGGATTGCGGCGGGCGACGTTCCCCACATCGTCGGCGGAGAGGTATTCATGCCCGTATACGCTGCGGAAGGAATTTTGTATCCGCTTCCCCAAGACATTGTTGATTCCGTTGTGCCCTCGGCACTTCTGCATGACAACAACGGCGTTCCCGTGGCTGTAATCGGCGGCGGCGGCTCCGTGTTTATGCTGTTCTATAACCGCGACATTCTTGAGGCGGCTGGATTCTCCAACCCGCCGGCCACTTGGGATGAATGGAGACATCAATCCCGCGTGATTACCGAAACCGTGCCCGGTGCATGGGGCGGCGGCGTTCCGTCATTCCCCCACGCCGGTGGCGCGCTTCGCGCTACACCGTTCTTCCGTCAGCTTGGCGTTGACTTCTTCCAAGACGGCCGGGTTATGCTTGACGACCCGCGCCTTCACCAATCACTGGAATTCATTCGCTACATGGACCAATTCCTTCCCCCGGGACTCGGCAACTCTGCCGACGAAGGCCCCCTGTGGGATGCCTTTGAGCAAGACCAAATCATCGCTTTTGTTGTAAACGGAACATGGCAGGTTGGCGGCGCAGAGCGCAATGATATGAACTGGGGCGTTGCTCCGTTGCCACTTCCCACCGGCGGACAATACGGTAACTGCTTTGTTGGCGTAACCTTCTTTGGTGTGCCGCGCGGCGCACCGCATCCCGACATCAGCTTCGACCTGATTCGCGTTACCCTTCGCCCGGAAGTTTCCGCGGAATCCTTCCGCAATAACCGTGCTTCACCGGTTCGCGCGCTTCACGCCCGCACCGATTTGTTCGGTCACAGCGAAGCTCTCACCGTTGCCATGGGCGCGTTCTATGAAGGCGGATTCTCCGGTCTCGTATCCTTCCCGCGCAATTCCGCAGATATTTGGGATTTGATTAACAACCAAGTCTTGGCCAGAACCACCATGACCAACGACCCGATTCCCACTATCACCGATGATGCGCTGCGTCAGGTTAACATGCTTTTGAATTAATTAAATGACAAAACCTCGGGGGAGAGACTTTCTGAAAAAGCCTCTCCCCCGAACTCCTCTCAAAAACTTTAACAAAGGACCTCTTGCAGACGTCCTTAAAATCCCAAAAATTCCGCGCATCGCGCGGTATTTTTGAATATTAATCTTTTTAGTAGCAGGTGATATCGTGAAATCTAAAGCTTTAAAAATTCGTACTCGTGGTTGGCGTGAAGCCAAAATTGCGTATTTAATACTTATTCCGTTCTTTGTCTACATTGCTTTTTGGAATTTGCTCCCACTGATTTTAGGGGTTTTGCTGGGCTTTGCGGAGTACAACGCCCTCAGCCCGCCGACATGGGTGGGGCTGCGCAATTATCACAGGTTTTTTTATTCGGGTGTGTATTTGCCTCTGCTTTGGCGGCAGGTTTGGATTGGTGCGCTGTGCCTGGGCGTTAATACTGTGCTGTCCTTTGCGGTGGCTCTCGCGCTGAATACCAATGCGCGTGGAAGAGGCTTCTTCCGTGCGAGCTTTTATGTGCCGGCGGTGGCGGCGGTTTCTGTCACGACGGCGGTTTTTGTATCGCTGCTGGCTCCCTTTGGCGGCGGGTTTAACCGCTTCTTAACCTCCGTTGACATGGACCCGATAATTTGGCACCACAGTCAGTTTTGGATGGTTTTCTGGATTGTGGTGTATTTTGTCTGGAGGGCAATCGGTCCGGCTTCTATTATATGGCTGGGCGGCTTGCAGGGAATTGACCCCTCACTTTACGAGGCCGCAAAGGTTGACGGCGCGAATTTTAGGCAAAGGGTTCGTTATATTACCTTGCCGGGGCTGCGTTTTGTGGCGGCGTTTATTATCCTTACGGGAATTATCGGCGCGATGCAGATGTTTGACATTATTTTGTTCCTTACCGCGGGCAACCCCTTTGGGCGCACGGACGTGCTGATGTTCCGCATTTACCGCTATGGCGCGGTTACGTTTAACCTGGGAATGGCCGGCGCAGCCGGAACCATTTTGGGCATCGTAACCATGTTCTTTGCCGTGCTGTACTTCTATCACATGCGCCGCAGAGAGGAGAAGGAAAATGCATAAAGACAGCACCAATGTCGGCAATAAGGCTGTGAAAATCGTGACGCGCAGCATATGGTACATCGTGCTTAGCGTGCTGGCGTTTATTATGCTGTATCCCTTCATCTTCACTTTGCTGGCGGGGATGAATACCTCTGCCGAATTCGGCCATGCGGGCGCGTTGTTCCCCGTGCCGGAGGTGCCGCAATTTGGCAACCTTTTGTTTATGTTTACTCCGGCGGGGCTTCGTCCGCTGATTAACACCTTTACAAGAACCGCTTGGTACACAATCGTTGTCAGCCTGATGGCAATTTTGATGGGATATGTGCTGGCGCGTTACCGTTTTAGGGGGAAGAACTTCTTCCTGGTGACTATTTTAGCCACCCAGATGATTCCTTCGGTGTTGACGCTGATACCGGCCTTTGTAATGATGGCGCATATTCCCTTCGTGGGCGGCAACAACTGGATGGGCATGGGCGGACGCGGCTTGATTAACAATTCGCTGGCGATTTATCTTCCCCTGGGCTGGGGCTTTCTGATTTGGGTGTTTTTGTTTATGCAGTCCATGAAGTCTTTGCCGCGGGACTTTGAAGAGGCCGCCGAGCTGGACGGCTGCGGATTCTGGCGTACGCTTTTTACAATAATTGTGCCCATGCAAATGCCCATGATTGCGGTTATCGCCGTAAACGTGGCCTTGGGCGTTTGGAACGACTGGCTAATTCCCTTCCTTTATATTAACGATATTCAGAGGTCTACCTTGCCGGCCTGGATGGGGCAGCTTGTGGCCGCCTTGCAGCAATTTGGCGACAGGGATTATCCGCGCATTTTTGCGATGTCCGCCGTGGCCATTCTGCCGCCGTTCTTTATTTTCCTGTTTTTGCAGAAGTATATTATTCAGGGTATCGCTTCCGCAGGGGTAAAGGGGTAGAGTCGGCGTGGCAGTTGCAAAAATTTTTAATATTCAGTCGTTTTCGACTACGGACGGGCCGGGGATTCGGACGGTTGTGTTTTTTCAGGGCTGTAATTTGAGCTGCGCCTGGTGCCACAATCCCGAATCCCGGTTGCCCGACGCGCCCGAGGCTTTTATACAGGAAAAATGCATAGGGTGCGGGGCCTGCGGAGCCGGAGGGGAATGCTATGCTCAAGCACGGATTAAAACCTGCCGGGAGTTTACCCCCGACGGGCTTTTTCGCTTGCTAGAAATTGACCTGCCGTATCTGAAAAACAGCGGCGGCGGAGTAACCTTTTCCGGAGGGGAGTGCATGTTGCAGGCGGATTTTCTGGAGGAAATGGTCAAAATCTGTAGCGAAAAGGGTATTCACACAGCGGTTGACACCGCCGGGCATGTGCCCTACGAGTGGCTGACCCGCGTGAATCCAAATATGTTTTTGTACGATATAAAGGCCCTGTCTCCCGAGGTGCACAAAAAGCTAGTGGGGGTTGACGGGGTTTTAATATGGGAGAATTTAGAAAAATTGTTGCGGGACGGATTTCGTGTACAGGTGCGCATCCCCTGCGTGCCCGGCGCGAATTGGGACGAGCTTCCGCTTATTTTTGAAAAATTGCGCGATATAGGCGCGGCGGATGTTGAGCTTTTGGCCTATCATAGATTGGGTGAGGGTAAAAACGAGCTGTATAATTTATCCGGCAAAGAAGTGCCGGCCTTTAAGCCACCAACAAAAAAGGAGATGGAGGAATTATGGAATCTGTTAAGCTTTCCGAGGAAGTAGCCGCCAGAATAAAGGCGATGCATGACACAAAGGTAATCGAAAACCGCAAGAAAGTAGAAAGATTCGGCGGCAAATATAATACGGACGACCACGGATTTATCTGCTTCGACGATTTTAAGTTTGAGCCGGAGTATCCGGCCGGTTATGACATAATGTTTGGGGCGCGTTGCATCGGCGAGAACCTGAAGCGGTTTTTTAATGAAATGCCCGTGTATATTCATCCATCGAGCGCGCTGGCCGGGGCATGGGCGGGGTTCTTCAACCGTGATTTTGTGAATATCGGACTGCGGCCGGAGGACGTGCCCGCGCACTTGCACCCCACCCACGAAAAATACGGCCTGTATCCCGGAATCGGTGGCATGAACCACCTCGGCCCCGACATGGAAATCGGCCTGCGGCTGGGTTATCCCGGCCTGCTGGAAAAAGTCCGTTATTATCAGAAAAAAAACGCCCCCGCCGGAGAGGATTTCTACGCCGGGGAAGCTGCCGTAATGGAAGGAATTTTGGCTTATACGGAAAATCATATGCATTATGCTTCCCAACTTGCAAAGGAAACCGCCGACCCTTGGGAAAAGGAAAATTATGCAAAAATTGCCGAAACACTTTCCGGACTGATATCAGGCCCGCCAAAAACCTTCCGGGCAGCCATTCAATTCCTGGCGATTTTCCAAAGTGCCGACCGCACATATTTTGGGGGCGGCGCGTTGCAGCAGCTTGACGAGCTGATTCGCCCATACTACGAGGCGGACAAAAAAGCGGGGATTTTAACCGACGAGGAAGCCATCTGGATGCTGGCCAGCTTCCTTTATAACGATACCCATTATTCCCAAGTGGGCGGGCAGTCCCCCGACGGCACAAAGGAGCTTACCAGCCCCGTGTCGTACCTGATTTTGCAGGCCGCCCATGAGCTGGCTATCCCGCATAATTTGGCCTTGCGCGTGTTCGAGGGCAGCGACGACAAGCTTCTGCGCCGGGCCTTGGAGCACATTATGGAAAAGGGCACGGGGGTATGCTTCTCGCTGGCCAAGGGCATTGAGGAGGGTTATGTCAAGCAGGGTCATCCCATCGAATTGGCGCGGATGCGCGCAAATGTGGGCTGTAATTGGGTCGCTTTGCCCGGCATCGAATATCCCTTGCAGGACGTAACCCGGCTTAACATGGGCTTTTGCTTCGTTCACGCTCTCAACGATACCATGGCTGCGGGCGCGCCTGATTTGGATAAGCTATGGGCTAATTTTTCCAAGCATCTGCAAGCGGCCGTGGAGTGCATAGCGGAGGGATACGACTGGCACTATGAAGTCGTATCGCGCAACACGCCGGAGCTGGTTTTAAATTTATTCTGCCACGGGCCCATCGAGCGCGGCGTAAACTGCGCCAGCGGCGGCGTGGATATTTTGAATTTAAACGTGGACGGCATCGCGCTGGCTACGGTTGCGGATTCCTTCGCCGCAATAGAAGTCCGTGTGGTGGATGAGAAAAAACTAACATGGGACGAAATGTATAGCACCGTAAAAAACAACTTCAAGGACGCGGAGAATATCCGGCTTATGTTAAAAAACATCCCTCGCTTCGGCCATCCGGAATCCAAGTCACTGCCCTGGGCATTGCGCATCCGCGACGAATTCGTGCGTCTTGTAAACGAAAACCCCACGCCCAAGCATCGCATCCGTGTTGTGCCGGGGATGTTCTCCCACGGCGAAATTTATGAATATGCCAAAAATTTGCCCGCTACACCAAACGGACGCTTCGACTCCGACCCCATTTCCCATTCCAACGAGCCCGACCCGGGATTTGCCTCGGGAGTAATTAGCTTTTCGCCGTCGCTGAAGGCCACGGCAGTCGCTTTGGCGCAGCCGGGCATGGGTAATTCCGCACCCCTTCACCTTGACGTTGACACCAACATGATACGCGGCGCGGGCGGTATCGACGCCCTTGTCGCTTTGGTTCACACTCACAATCAAATGGGCGGCACCCGCATAAACCTCAACTGCGTCACCCCGGAGCAAATCCTTGCCGCCCACGAGAACCCCGACGCATTTCCCGACTTGGTCATCCGCGTGACGGGATATTCGGCGTTTTTCTCGTCGCTGTCAAAGGATTACCGCCAGCAAGTTGTAGACAGATATTTAAAATAAAGAGATTCTGCCCTGAAACGGACCGCATCGCCGCCCATGACAGCACCTTTTAAGCGCGATGCGGCACAGGGCAACAGCATTTACTTTGGGCCCCGGCCCCTAGGTCCAAAACAATAAGAATGCTGACAAGCTCTGCGGAGGGTAACTCATGGCTCAAGATTGGCTAAGCTTCCCGGAAACGTCTATAGTCAATAATACGCTGATGCCATAGATGCCTACGAAGCGGCGCAAACGTATTTCGCAGGGGTAATGAACGGCAGAAAAGAATTGCCGATTAAGGACTGGCAGAAGGAGCAAAAGGAACTCGCCGCCAAGCGTTACGCCCTGTGTGATGAATACTACTCGCTGAAAGAAGAAATCCCCAACATGGAAGCCATACGACGAAGTGTGGAAGCCCTCATGCGTGACGAGCCGAACAGGGCGCAACCGACACGAACACATGGTACGATGTGTGCTGTGAAGGGTTGAAATAACGCTACTAATGTTTATTTCCTACAAAAGCGAAGGGTCTTTTTCGTATTTTTCCAAGGCATCTAATAGTGCTTGCAATACAAATTCAATAAATTTTGTACGACCAACAGCTTTGTCGGCAATCGCTAAAATATCGGTATATTCTTGTCGGCGTTCATATATAACGTTCATCATCGGTATTCTATTCGATACATATACGCCATTTTTTTGATTGAGTAAAAACATGTGCCATATTCTGGCAACATGTTCATTGCCCTCGCTGAAGGGTTTCATTGCGATAATCTCATAATGAAGTACACATGCTTTGATGAGCATATTTTCTTCTGAATCCTTTACCCATTCAACTACGCACTCAAAATCCCTATACAATCTTCCATGCGGGTCGTTGGAAGCAAAGCACCCTGCTTCTTTTGACAGCCCGGCCATAAGCACACCATGGATATTTTGCATTGCCGGCACGCTATACGCAACTGTGTGTGCTGTATTGTGAAAGTGGTCATGGTATAGCTGACTGTAGGCTTCATACGCATTTTTAACCGCAAGAATAATTTTTGGCGCAAGTTCCGAATATGCACCATCAACTATATCCGATATTTGCGCAGGTGTTAGTTCGCTATTTTCCATGGCAATTGTTGCATAAACAAAACGAATACGAACATCATGCCACATTTGTTCTATCGTTTTGCCGTCTACTATCCGCTTCTTTCCTTGTTTAGCATAGAGTTC
>WQSB01000151.1 GCA_009788085.1 Defluviitaleaceae bacterium | reverse complement strand
CTGCGCGGTTGCCTATGCTCCGCTGGTGTCCCGGGAAAGTGCTGACTCCGCGCTTCTGGAGCGCGTCGCCTAGCCCTTTCGGCCGGGCCAATGCGCTATGCTGCAACGCGAATCAGCTTCGCTGAAAGCCGACCGCGCCCCCAAGACCGATGAAAATTGATTTCCGTGGTCGTGGCTTGCGCTCGACTTCACCGTTCTCGATTGAAATTGCTATATAGGAGGCAAATTATGAGCTATAAAGTAGGTATCGACTTTGGAACATGCTTCTCATTTATTGCGTATTGCACAGAAAATGACGGCAAGCCGGGCATACATATTTTGATAAACCCGGTGGACAGAATGCCGTATGAAATACCGTCGGTATATTTCCACGGGGAAAAGGAAAAAATGCGTGACCTGTGCGGATTTGAAGCCATCGACCACGCGGATAGTTTGCGGGGTAGCGAGGACGAGGCCGCCTACGTGGTTCGGCATGTAAAACAACAGCTTTCCGGGCCAAACGACGCCTGGGGCTCTGCGCCTGCCGACACATCGGCTGCACAAAATTTTGAACTCAAAGGCGGCACAAAATCCCCCAAGGAAATAGTGGCGAGTTTTTTTAGATATTTCGCGGCTCTTGCACGGGAAAGCCTCCATGCCGAAGACCATAACGAGCTGGAACGCCAGCCAAACGGCGAGTCGATTGAGGCGGTAATCGCCGTTCCGGTAATTTTCGGGGAGGAGGAACGCTCCGTTATCATAGAAGCGGCGCAAGACGCGGGAATTACCGTAATCGGCCTAATCGAAGAGCCTGTGGCCATCGCCATCGATTACATTGAGCACCTAAATAAAAAGGATGAGCTTGAGCCCGTGCTGGTGTACGATTTAGGTGGCGGCACAGTTGATGTTGCCTGTATAAAATACCATCCTGACACCGCCCACGAAATCGAACTTCGAGGCGGTACAAAGGTTCGAATCCCCACCGAAAAAACCTATGAAGTTATAGTCTCCACAGGGCGGCGTATCGGCGGTGTGAAATGGGATGAAATCCTGTCGGAATATATCCTAAGCCGCTGCGAGGAAGAGTATAAATCCCCGCCAATCGACGACCAGGCGCGCCCCTTTCACCGGCGCGTCACGGAAACCAAGCACATACTTTCCAAAAAAGACGAAATAAACATGCCCTTCACCTACATCGACGCCACAAATCCTATCCCTCAAAACCGCGACGTTCTCATCACCCGCAATACCTTTGAAGATAAAACAGCCGCCCTTCTAAGCGAAACCCTCGACTGTGTCCGTCATATTTCCTCCCGGTGCGGCCTGAAAAACGGTACGAAAATCCGCGTGGTTCTCTCCGGCGGAAGCTCGCGGATGCCCCAGGTCCGCGAGGGCGTTTTGCGTATCCTCGAAGAAGAAATGGGCGTCACCGTCGTCAACAGAAAGTCCATGCTGTACCGCCACGAAAAGGCCGTCGCCCTCGGCGCGACCCGATATGCCCAAAACCTCTCCCCGGCACAAACCACATCTATGTACGGCGTCGCTCTGCGCGATAAACGCGGCCAGCTTTCAAACGAAACCTTTCTTATTGACCGCGGCCAAGCCCTTCCCGTAAGCCCGGTGGAATGGACAATCCCCACCCCGGCGGAGACCCTCTCCGACGCCACCGGCGAAGCCGAAATCGTAGTTCTCGAAAGCTACGAAAAAGTGCCCTATTACCTGAACCAAACCGACAGGCTCATAAGCATTCCCGTAAAGCTGGAGTCCGCCTCCCCCATAAAAGGCACACTTTCCATGCAAGAAGGCGGCGTGTTAAAGCTCACCGTAACCCACCCGGAAACCTCCGGCATCGAAACACGTTTTTTCAGTATAAACACCTTCCCCCACCCGCGCAGGTTAAAGATGAAGAGATAAGGGGATAAAGCTTACAGGGGGCCCACGGCCTTAAAAAAAACTGCCTTCTATAGTATTCGTATAATGAAGTATGAAATGGAGGATTTCATAAGGCCCCTTATAATATTTCCGGGGGGGCAGAAGCAGCGCGTAGCGGCGGCGCGGGCCTTGATTGTCAACCCGGCCGTGTGTTATGCGGATGAGCCTACGGGGAATCTGGATTCGAAATCGTCGGCAAGTATCATGGAAATGCTTGCGGATATGAACGAAAAAGGCGGCGCGACTATTTTAATGGTGACCCATGACGCCTTTGCGGCGTCTTATTGCAAGCGAATCATTTTTATAAAGGACGGCAAAATTACGCTGGAAATAAACCGGGTAGGGGAGCACAAGGGCTTTTTTGACAAAATCCTTGAAACCCTAAGCTATGTAGAGGAGGCCCTGTAATGACCTTCCGCGACATAGCGAAGAAAAACCTGCGGTTTAACCTGCGGAAATTCGCGTCTTTTTTTATAGTTAATGCCTTTGTTGTTTGCGTGCTGTTTTTATTTGGCAGCCTGCTTTTTAACGATACACTGAACGACGACGCCGCCATTCAAGCGGCACAGTCTATGATAGTGCTGGCCGCTGTGGTTATTACGATTTTCAGCGTAATATTTCTTACCTATACGGGGGTGTATTTCATTCGCTCCCGGGGGAGGGAATTTGGCGTTTATTTGACCTTGGGCATGACCACAAAGGACCTCTCCCGCATGGTGAGGCTTGAAAGTGGCGTAATTTTTGCCGGCTCGGTAGCTTTGGGTATTGTGGCGGCCTTGCTTTTGGGAAATGTGTTTTATTGGGTGCTGGCCCGGGTCATGCGCATTGAGCAAAACTTATTTGACATCGGCTATGGGGTGTTTTTGTACAGTATTGGAGTCCTGATTGTCAGCTTCTTGATTCAAAGGGTGATTATCCGGCGGTTTATTAATAAGCTTTCGATTTTGGAAATTACGAAATCCGCAAAAACCACGGGTCTCGCGCCGCAACGCCCATTTGTTGGAATTGTTTCGGTGCTGGTGTTTATTGCTTCCCTTGTCGCGTTTCAGGGGATTTCCACAGGGGCCGCTTGGGCCGAGGCCATTGTCCGCAACTTTCCGCTTATCGCGCCGGTTATTCCCGTAGTGGGCATGGTGCTGTCCATGTTTTATATGATTGGCACGGCCATTGCCGGTATTGCCGTCTTGCTGAAAAAATATCCCCGTGTGTATCAACGGAATATTTTGCTGATTTCCGGGCTGGGGCATAAGTTTCGCGCCTATCGGGTCACGCTGTTTAGTATAACTTTGTTGATTACCTTTGCCATATTCTTTGCGGGGGTCGGAATGGCCTTTTTCACTTATGGTGAGCTGACCTTTGACCATTTTCAGCCCTTTGATTTTATGGTGGAGCGGCGAGGGGAGACTAACGCCGCAACCGCTGCGGAGCTGTCGGAGATAGTGGCATCTGCCGGTGGTGCGGCGGAGAATTTTCGGGTGCTGCCATATATCGACGGGCGGGTTTATCGGATGGCTAATGCCGATTTTACTTACTTTCGCCACAATCATTTTATCGTAAGCGAGTCTGATTTTGGCCGCTTTGTGGGGCTTGAAATAGACCTCGCCCACGGCCAGCTTTTGATTGCGACAAATGACACGGCGGCGGAGCTGAATTTTCACACGCAAGTGGACGGGCTTGTATTTTTACAAAGCGACACAACTATGCTGCATTTGCCCTTTGTGAATTCCAACGGGCTGATGGAATTTGCGCGTTCAGTTGCTTATGTCTTGGACGACGGGGATTTTTACAGCTTGGCGCAGGGCGCGGCCTTGAATGAAATTACAATTTTTGACTTTGCCTACGGAGACGCATATGCAGTTATGGCCGCTTTAATGGAGGGCTTGCTGGCCAAAAACAATTTGCCGGCATACACATGGCAGCGGATAGGCTGGACTGACCCCTACGACCGGGATAATCCCGCTGGGCTGAGGCCCATTTCAAGTGCGGAACGCCGTGGCATACAATTTAGGGCCAACGCTTTTTTGCTTTTCGCGCTGGCGTTTTTGGGTCTGTTGTTTTTGATGTCCTCATGCATTGTGTTATATCATAAGCTGGTTTCTGATTCGGACTCCGACGCTCAAGATGTGGCGCAGTTTAAACGCATTGGCCTGACCGTGCCCGAATGCCGCAGTTATCTTGGCCGGCACATAGCCATAGTTTTTTTCCAGCCATTATTAATCGGGGGCGGGCTGGGGCTGCTTTTGACCTTTAATTTCATGTCCGCCGTGCCCAAGGTGTGGTATTTATTCGGTTACGTGGCTATTATGTACAGTGCAATTCTTATTTTTGGAATTTTATTGTATTTCGTGCTGCGAAGGCGATTTTTCCGCGATGTGAAATTATAATCTGGAGGGCAATGCTTATGAAGGTTGACCGTTTGCTTGGGATTTTGACAGTGCTGTTGCAAAATGAGCGCGTTACCGCGCCTTTTTTGGCAGAAAAATTTGAGGTGAACCGGCGCACCATCGGCCGGGATATTGACGCGCTTTGTCGGGCGGGGATTCCGGTGATTACGCATCAGGGGGCAGGCGGGGGAATTTCCATCGCGGAAGGGTTTAAGCTGGACAAAAGCATTCTAACCAAGGACGAACTGTCGGGGATTATCGCGGGAATCAAAGGGCTTGGCACAGTTTCGGAGCGTGTTCCGATTGAGCGGACGCTGGAAAAGCTGGGGTTTAATGCGGTTGCGAGTATGCGCGAGCCGGTGGTGATTGACCTTGCATCCCATTATAAAGGAAGCTTGACGCGAAAGATTGAAATTATAAAGAATGCGGTTTCCGAGTCGCGGCTTGTGGAGTTTGATTATTATTCCGGCAAGGGTGAATCGCGACGTCGCATAGAGCCGTATTTTGTGATATTTCAATGGAGCGCGTGGTATGTTTTTGGATTTTGCGCACAGCGACAGGATTGGAGGCTGTTTAAGCTTGCGCGGCTGTGGAATTTACAGCGTTGTGCGGAGAAATTTTCGCCGCAAGAAATTCCGCCGGAGCAGCGGAATTTTGATGCGCAATTTACAGATGAGAATCGGCTGGTGGCGATTTTTGAAAAAAGCGAGAAATACCGGCTGGTAGAGGCTTATGAGCCGGGCTCGTTCACGGAAACACCGGAGGGTCTGCGTCTTGAAATCGGATTTACGAATAGGGATTATATGATTTCGTGGCTGCTAGGTTTCGGTAGCAAGGTGAAGGTAATAGAGCCGGAAGACATCGCGGAGGAAATTCAGACCACCGCCAAAAAAATTTTGTCGAATTACAAATAAACAAGGCATACCGTTGTCGTGTTTGAAATGGTAGAATTGCATAAAAAAGGAAAGGTTGTGCAAAACATGAGTCAGGAACTAATCAAGAGGGCAGGGGAGATTATTTACGAGCGGGGCATAAGCTGGGAAACGGGGTCTTGCGTCCTTGGGCTGATTAACGAAAACGGATATCCCACGGTGTCTACGCTGTCGATTGCACAGGCGGATGGCATCAAATGGATTACTTTTGGCACGGGACTTGAGGGGAATAAGGCGAAGCGAATTGCCAAAAACAATCGTGCCAGCGTATGCCTCAATAGCGTGGGCCTCAGTGGCGAGACTTATAATATAACCCTTGTTGGAACGATTGAAATTCTTACCGACCCCGCAATAAAAAAAGAAATGTGGTACGAGGGCTTGGAGCATCATTTTTCCGGCGCGGACGACCCGGACTATTGCGTATTGCGCTTTAATACAGAGTTTTATAATCTGTTCATAGGCGAAGGCGAGGCTGAAGGGGCTTTATAAATGATTCGATTCCATTGAAAGGGGCCGTCTTGCCAACGGCCCCTTTTGCGGAAGTCGCAATGGCTTTTTTCACTCACCGTAAAACCCTAATACGCGCTGCTTGTTTTTATGAATTTGACGATATATATGCGATATACTGACCAGATTGACCAAATTGAGTACAAAAACTTGATTTTTGGAGATATATATTGTTATAATAAAAACAGGATGGTGGTGAGGATGCTTTGCCAATTTGTATTCAAAAACTTCAAGTCATATCGTGATGAAACTATATTTGATTTACAGTCAGAAAGCATTTCAGAACATGCGGACACTTTGTTAAGCAGTGAACAGGATAATGCAACCTTTTTGCCGGTATCTGTAATTTACGGGCCAAACGGAGGGGGCAAGTCGGGAATTCTTGAGGCCTTAAAAGCTCTTGTCGTGAGGGTTAGAAACCCTATAGTAGATTGTTCACACAAGGAGAAGCAAAAATCCTTGAAATTAAAAGCTTCTTAAGCATTTATCCCCTGTAAAAATCCCTCAAATTTCATTTCAAACTTTTACTACCAGAGCGCTAAGGCGGAATGTATTCCCCTTTATGGACATCTAGGAATTTTTGTAAACCTCGTGCCTTTAGAAACAATACACACTGTACAGTATACACTAAGGGAGTATTGAGAACAAAATATTTTTAGCTATCAAAAGCCAAGTTGAGCATAATCAATTCGGCTTTTTTGTTGCCTTAAATTAAAATTACCTTGCAACAGCTAATCAAACTTCATTAGCTGGTCAGGCTCTACCCCAAGCGCATTAGCTATCCTATGAATCGCAACAATAGAAAGCCCATAAACAGATGTACTCTCCAAGTGGCTTATTGTCGCATAACTCAAATCGGATTTTTCAGCCAGTTCGTTTTGGCTCATCCCTGCTTTCTTTCGGAGAAACTGAATTTTGAATCCGATATTCTTCAAAAACTGCTTTTCTTTCTCCGTATAGGTTTTTCTGCTTATCGGCATTTGCAATCTCTCCTTGAGCGAGTTAAAAGTATATCTATAGCTTATCTAAAGGAGCGTTGCAGTTGAACGTATCAAAGAAGAAATATATTGTAGTTAAACTGAAATTTCCAAAACAAGGGCTAATACATAAAAGGAATTTTGCCGATATATAATCTGTAAACGTAAAAGATGGGAAAAACGGACTGTTTCCCTGTTTATAAATTTGCACGGATGCTCCCCATATTTTCTGCTGTAGCAAGATATATAGCAGAACTCTCAAGGGGATTTTTTATTGCAACATAAATAAAGTCGTAAAAAAATCGGAACGGGGAGGTTGTAGTTAATGATGAATGGCGTAGGCTTAAACAACGTAAGGAATACCCCTGCTATGCAATCAGGGCGAAACTTAACGTCATCAACACAAGGATTAAGCTATAGGGAAACAGAAATTTTGAATCAAATACAAAG
>WQSB01000150.1 GCA_009788085.1 Defluviitaleaceae bacterium | reverse complement strand
AGGCCATCGTTACGGACTATATCCAAACCGCCGAGCCAATCGGTTCGCGCACAATCGCAAAAAAATACGGGCTGGGCATAAGCTCCGCCACCATTCGCAATGAAATGAGCGACCTAGAGGACATGGGGCTTATCAGCCAGCCTCACACATCCAGCGGGCGTGTGCCGTCGGAAAAGGGCTACCGATTCTATGTAGAGCGCATGATGACGCGCCGCGCACTAACACCGGACGAAGCACTTTTTCTGCAACGCATGATAATCGACAATATCAACCAGACAGAGTATATGATGCAGGAAACCGCAAAGGCCCTATCCGGCCTGACCAACTATCCGTCCATCGTCTCCGAGCCGCACCTTAAAAAAACCAAGATTAAGCATGTGCAGCTTGTGCCCCTGGACGAAAAATCTTTGCTGCTGGTTCTGGTGACGGACAACAAGACCGTAAAAAATCAGGTGGTAAACTTGGACGACGCCCCGGATTATGACATCCTCACACGCCTTACCGGGCTTTTGAATCGCCATCTGTCGGGCAAAAGCATTCGCGAAATAAACCGCCCCTTGATTGATAAAATGTTATCCGAATTTGGCCGGCAGGCTCATGTTCTTATGCCCCTTCTGGGCATAATAGCCGATATGATTCAGGCCGAGGACGATGTCCGCGTGTTCACCAGCGGCGCGAAAAACATCCTCGCTTTTCCGGAATTCTCCGACATCCGCAAAGCCGAAGCCATTTTCCACGCGCTGGAGGACAGGGAGTCCCTCTTTGCCATATTGGGCGCGCCCTCCGAAGAGGCTCAGCCGGAGGGAATCCAAATCGTAATCGGCGAGGAAAACAATCTTGACCTGCTAAAGGCCTGTAGCCTAATCAAGGCCAATTACACAATCGACAACCAAAGCACCGGTTGTATCGCGCTAATTGGGCCCATGCGTATGGATTATTCCCAAGCGGTGTCGGTGCTTTCGGGAATATTGCAAAACCTGCAACATGTCATTACAGCACTAGGAAGAGGAGCACTATGAAAAAAACCACTAAAAAAGAAGAAGCCCGGCATCCGGAAGCTGCCGAAACACCCTGCGAATGTTCCAGCGGCTGTGCGGCACACTGCAACTGCGGCGGAAGTTGCGGCTGTCACGGCGAACATGAAGGCTGTACATGCGAAGCCACGGAGGCAGAGTCCACCACGGAGGCCGAAATTGTGGAGTCTGCGCCTGACGACGACAAATACGCCGAAATGCTAAACCGCTATCAACGTTGTCTGGCGGAATTCGATAATTATCGTAAGCGCACGGCGAAGGAAATGGCCGCCCGCTACGGCGACGGAATTCGAGCCGCCTGCGAAAAGCTTTTGCCCATAGTAGACAATTTCGAGCGTGCTTTGGCCGCCCACAATGACCCCGAATCCACCTTCCACCAAGGCATAGCTTTAATCGCACGGCAATTCGGCGGCGTTCTTGAGGAAATGGGCGTAAAACCAATCGAAACCCAGCCGGGCGACCCCTTTGACGCGAATCTACACCATGCCGTCGCCCACACCGAGGACGAAAACCTCGGCCAAAACGAAATCGCTGCCGTTTTGCAAAAGGGATATGTACACAAAGAGCGCGTTCTGCGCTATGCAATGGTAAAAGTAGCGAATTAACAACGAAAAAAACCTTGTACCAAATCATCTACGGCAGTTTTATAAATTGTGCGGAAAATTGGCGCACATGCATTGTGATGAACGAATGAGCGTGTTGCACAGCAACAGCGATGAGTGAATCGCTTACAATGCATAGCCCATTTTCCGAACTGAAAATAAAACTGCCCCAAATACAAATTTTTTCTAAATAGGAGGTAAATTTTATGTCAAAAATCATAGGAATCGACTTAGGCACAACCAACTCATGCGTGGCGGTAATGGAGGGCGGCCAGCCCGTGGTAATCTCCAACAGCGAGGGCCTACGCACAACGCCGTCAATTGTGGCGTTTACAAAAGCGGGCGAGCGTCTGGTGGGTGAAACGGCAAAACGCCAAGCCATCACCAACCCGGACAACACGGTAATGAGCATCAAGCGTCAAATGGGCACAAATTTTAAGGTGAAAATCGAAGAGAAGAACTTCTCACCCCAAGAGCTTTCCGCCATGGTATTAACCAAGCTGAAAACCGACGCAGAAGCCTATTTGGGCGAAAAAGTGGAAAAAGCGGTAATCACCGTACCGGCATATTTTACGGACAGCCAGCGTCAGGCCACCAAGGACGCAGGCAAAATCGCCGGTCTTGAAGTGGAGCGCATTATCAACGAGCCCACGGCGGCGGCACTTTCCTACGGGCTGGACAATGAAAAAGAGCAAAAAATCATGGTGTACGACCTTGGTGGCGGCACATTTGACGTTAGCATCATCGACATCGGCGACGGCGTAATTGAAGTATTGGCCACCAGCGGGAATAACCGTCTTGGCGGCGACGATTTTGACGACAGGGTAATTAAATTCCTTGTGGAAGAATTCAAAAAGCTGGAGAACATGGATTTGTCCCAAGACAAAATGGCCATGCAACGCCTGAAAGAAGCCGCCGAAAAAGCAAAAAAAGAGCTTTCTACGGTAATTACAACAAATATAAACCTGCCCTTTATCACCATGAATCAAGAGGGCCCCAAACACATGGACATTAACCTGACCCGGGCGAAATTCGACGAGCTGACCCATGACTTGGTTGAAAAAACCATGGGCCCGGTGCAAACCGCGCTGAAAGACGCTGATTTATCCCCGTCGGACTTGGACAAGGTATTGTTGGTGGGCGGCTCGACTCGTATCCCCGCCGTACAAGAAGCAGTGAAAAAATTGACGGGTAAAGAGCCATTCAAAGGCATCAATCCCGACGAATGTGTGGCCCTTGGCGCAAGCATTCAAGCTGGCAAACTGGCCGGAGACGCCGGTGCGGGCAGCATTCTTCTGCTGGACGTGACACCGCTGTCCCTTTCCATCGAAACAGAGGGCGGCGCGGCCACTCGTCTAATCGACCGCAACACAACCATTCCTACTAATAAGAAGCAAATTTTCTCCACTGCGGCGCATAATCAAACAGCCGTTGACATCGTGGTTGTTCAGGGCGAGCGAGCACTGGCCCGCGACAATAAAGAGCTGGGCCGCTTCCGCCTTGACGGAATCCCTCCCGCGCCCCGTGGCGTGCCGCAAATCGAAGTGCTTTTCGACATCGACGCAAACGGCATCGTTCAAGTGTCCGCAAAAGACCTTGGCTCTGGCAAGGAGCAGAAAATCACCATTGCTGCCAGCGGAAACCTCTCCGACGACGATATTGACCGCGCCGTCAAAGAAGCCGAGCAATTCGCGGAACAAGACAGAATCCGCAAAGAGGCCATTGACGCCAAAAACGAAGCCGAGTCCCTAGCATTCCAAACCGAAAAAATCCTAAGCGACATGGCCGACAAAATCAGCGACGAGGACAAAAACAATCTGCAAAGCGAAGTGGAAAAACTAAAAAGTGTCAGCGTTTCCATGCACGCCGAAACCATGAACGAATCCGATACCCAAACCCTTAAAAACGCCATCGAAGCCTATACTAAGGTGCTTAACGACTTCTCCACAAAGCTGTATCAAAACGTGACCCCCGATGCACCCGGCCCGGAAGAGCCCTCCGACTACGGCCCCAATCACGACGACAGCGTAATCGACGGGGACTTTACAGAAAAGTAAGAGGGGGCCATTTATGGCAAACAAGAAAGATTATTATGAGCAGTTGGGAGTCGGGCGTGACGCCAACGACGACCAGTTAAAAAAAGCGTATCGTAAATTGGCAAAACAATATCACCCGGACGCAAATCCGGGTGATAAGGCCGCCGAGGCCAAGTTCAAGGAAATCAGCGAGGCCTACAGCGTTCTTAGCGACTCATCAAAACGGCAGACCTATGACCAATTCGGCCATGCGGCGTTTGAGCAAGGCGGCGGGGGCGGCGGTTTTCATGGCGGCGTGGATATTAATGATATCTTCGGCTCGTTCTTTGGGGGCGGCATGGATATCGGGGATATCTTTGGGGGCGGCAGGCAGCGTCCGCGGCCCCGGCGCGGCGCGGATTTGCAAATGCGCCTGAATATTAAATTCGAAGAGGCTGTTTTTGGTGCGACAAAGGAAGTTCAGCTTCAATCATATGATTCCTGTCCAACATGTAAAGGAAGCGGCGCGAAACCCGGCACTTATGCCGAAAGCTGTAAAAAATGTAACGGCACAGGCAGCGAGCGCATCACCCAGCAGAGCATTTTGGGCATGATGACCCGCGTTGTGCCCTGCTCGACCTGTAAGGGCGAGGGCAAAATCATAAAAGACCCCTGCCAGCAATGCCGGGGAAATGGCCGCATACGCACAAGCAAGACCCTCGAGGTCAATGTGCCAAAGGGCATCGACAATGGCCAAAGCATACGCCTCACCGGAAAAGGCGAATTCGGCGAAAAGGGCGCGCCTGCCGGCGATTTGTACATTACGGTTTCCGTCTCTCCACACAAGCTTTTCACCCGGGATGGCAGCCATTTATACTTGGAAATTCCCATCACTTTCGTGCAAGCCACCCTTGGCGATGAAATTTCCATTCCCACCCTTGATGGCGGCGAAGAAAAATACAATGTAAAATCCGGCACTCAACCCGGCGCGGTTATTCAACTGCGCGGCAAGGGCGTGCCCAATGTTCATAATCCACGTAATATTGGCGACCTCATTGTAAAGCTAAATGTCACCGTACCCACCCAGCTAACCGACCGTCAGCGCGAAATGCTCGTGAACTTCAACGAGGCCATGGGCGACGATTATAAAAATCACAAAAAACGCTGGTTTGATAAGGTTAAGGAGTATTTTTCATAGGAAAACATATAAGCAGGAAGGATTAAGCCGGCAAGAGGGCTTAATCCTTTTGTTTTTCTTTGCTTATATAAAGAACGCACCCCTGAATTTTCGAAGGCTAATACCAACTTGCAATCTATGCAACACAAATAAACGAAGGATTTTTGCCGCAATACTGCGTCGACTGTTCCTAGCGCACCTCTTGGTGCGCGTTGTCACTGTCTCCTTGTCTTGCATCAAAAATCCTTCGTTTATTTGTGTTGCATAGATTGCAAGTTGGTATAAGTCCTTCTTATAATCTGTATATCCACATTAAGCACATTGGCCAAATTGCATAATGTTTTTAATGTAGGACTTTGCTCGTGTTTTTCAATGCGAGAGATAACTCGCTGGTTGCTACCTGTTTTTTCAGCAAGTTCGGTGATGAAGATATTTTTGCTCAAGCAGGTAGATTGAAAGCCACATATAAAATTTCGTTAGCTGATTCAATAGCTTTATCCCAAACCATCATTGTCAAAGGCTTCCTTTTGACTTGCGATTACCATGAGTTTGATGCGATTGAGGGCAGAGAGCCCTTGAGGTTTCATTGGATAAGATGAGGGGCGCACTGTTAAAGTTAATACTTTCTACATTGGGAGGTAGCGATGAAAGACATTCCCTGTTACGATACATTTGCAAAAATCGAATCTATTGCAAAGGGTGCATCGGATGACAAAAAATATCTTATTGAAACTGCAAACGGGAACAAATTGATTCTGCGAATCTCTGACATTGAAAATGCTGGTACAAAAAAAGCTGAGTATGCGATGTTGGAGCGCGTCGCTACATTTAGCATTCCCATTTCACTGCCTATAGATTTCGGAGTATGCAACGATGGCAAAAATGTTTATCAGTTATTGAGTTGGCTTGAAGGAAAAGATTTACAATCATTGTTGCCAAATATGACTGAAGCGGAGCAATATACCTACGGTTTGAAAGCAGGCGAGCTACTGCGCCTAATCCACACGATACCCGCCCCAAGCAATGCCGAACCTTGGGAAGATTGGTTCATGGAATATGTACAAGAATCCATCGACTGTTACAACGACGAGGATATAAAATTTGAAGAAGTAAACGTGCTTATAAAGTACATTCAAAACAATGCACACTTGATTAAAGGCAGACCGCAATCGCTTATCCACAGTGATTTTATTGATTCAAATATTATAGTCATGCCAGATGGCAACCTCGGCGTTATTGACTTCAATTGTGAAATATTTGAGAAGGATTATGGAGACCCGTGGGTGGATATAATTTTTATGGAAGAATGGGATAATGAAATAAGCCCACGCTATTCCACGGGATTTGTAAGAGGTTACTTCGGAGGAGAACCGCCACAGGAGTTTTTCAATATGCTTGCGTTTTATTTTGCCTGTGATGCGATAGCAATATTGAATGAAACTTACGAAGAAGGAAATGCAGAGATAGGTTTGGTTGATGTTCAACGCATTCTGCGCTGGTTCGACAATATGAACAACCCTGTGCCAACGTGGTACTTAAAAGACTTTAATTGCACAAATGATTAAGTATAAAAAATTCATCGTGGGGCTAATTATAATATTCGTCGCGCCTATGTTGTTTTGGTTTTTCCCATTGCTGGGCTTTTGGTCTGGCTGGCATGGAACCCGATTAAGTGGCATTATTATAACATCGGTGTTTATTTCTATTTGGCTATTGATATTGCTGGCGGCAATTAAGTTAAAATCAAGTGTACTAATGTATATATTTATTTGCTATTGGCTGGTTGTGACTATTGCTCACTTTTTTGCTATCATTGGGATTGGGGCTTCGGCAAATCTTGATGGTTTGTGGTTCCTGTTGATTTTTGTTTTCATTTTTCCGCTTATTGGCATTCACCAATTCGCAAGTGTTTTAGGGGTCATTGTTTCACTCTTTTTCACTTTGTGCTTATGTGCAATTGGTTACTTTTTTAAAAATAAGGCGTTTTCGGCTATGTAAAAAGGGGTGAGGAACAAATGCTGTCTAAAAAGGTATACCTTTTTAGAGAGGTGTTTTTTGTAAAAATAAGCTGAAAAATGGTATTGTATTGTACCACTTTGTGTGCTAAACTCGCCGTTAGAAGCCTCTCTAAAAAGGTATACCTTTTTAGAAAAGTCCTTTGAATAGGGCATTTACAAGTCGCATCACAATAAAAGGAGGATATGTCATGGGGCATATTATTATTTTGGCTTTACTTGGTGGTGGGGTTTTAGGTTTTTTGTTGTGCTATTTTATTCTGCGGGGACGAGCATTACAACAAAACACTAACGCACAAATTGAAACAGGCAATGGCGATATATCGCTATTGTTAAATGAGTTGCAACGAGTGCGGAAAGAAATCCAAACAGACAACTGGTACGCACGAGGGGATTTGCAAAAATTAGACGG
>WQSB01000149.1 GCA_009788085.1 Defluviitaleaceae bacterium | reverse complement strand
ATGGGTGCTCCTGCGGTTGCAGAAGTTGCAGAAGAAAGCGCGGAAATGGAATGGGCGGCAGACGACGCGGGCGGCGGCGCAGAACGCGGCGGGCAAATTAGGCAGCGTTTTGAAGATACCGCGATTTTCGCAAGCGTGCGTACTAATTCGCAGGGTGTGGCTACGTTTAGTTTCCCGCTGCCTGACAATATTACTTCTTGGCGTGTGACGGCTTCTGCGGTTAGCGAGTGCCTGCACGCGGGTAATACGGTGCAAAACCTACGCGTGACGTTGCCTATGTTTTTGCATTACACGATGGCAAGTACGTTTTTGACGGGCGATGTGCCTACGGTTGGGGTTAATGCCTTTGGAACCGCGCTTTCCGGCGGCGAGCAGGTGGAATTTACGGTTTGGCGAGAAGACGTACCAAACGACGTGCGTACAGCTACGGGCGTGGCCTTCGAGCGCGTGAATATTCCCCTTTGGGAGAAGGCAGAAGAAGGCTTTGGCGCGATAATAATAAGCGCGGAAGTCGCGGGAATGTCCGACGCCGTTCGCCACGAATATCAGGTAACGCAGTCGCACAGAATGGTGGATATCGCCGTATTTTACGAGGTAACGCCGGGCATTACTTTTGACGCTAACCCTACGGGATTGACCAACATCACATTCTTAGACCATGGGCGCGGACGCTTTTTGCATGATTTGTTCAGCCTGCGCCATACATGGTGGAGTGGGGCAAGGATAGAGGCCTTAGTAACGTCACGGGAAGCCAACGCGCTGATTAGACGGCATTTCCCTGATGTTAACCTGTTTAGGGACGCGGCGGGCTTTGATATCTTAGATTATCAAACCGAACGCGGCGGCATGGCGATTTTGCCGCATTCCGACGCGGAGCTTGAGGTTACTGTAAAGCTGTTGCCATTTATTAAGGACGAAATTGATTTGCAGGCCATGAGGCGGTATCTGCGTGATATCGCGGATAACTCGGCCACGGATAATAAAATCCTCGCGTTGTACGGCTTGGCATTGTTGGGCGAGCCTGTGCTTTTGGATTTGCAGGCGTACGCGCTACTGGACGGCTTGTCCGTGAGAAATCTGGCCTATATAGGGCTGGGCTTTGCCGCACTCGGTGACGTGCAGGCTGCGCGGGATATTTATGCGCGGATAGCACCCGACATTCAGGCAATCGCGCCGTACTATCGTGTAAACGCAAGCGGAAACCGCGTACAGATAATTGCGGATACCACAGCGGTCGCGCTTTTAGCGGCGAGGCTGGGCAAACCACAGGCAGGCGGAATGTTTGAATATGCCAACTCAGCGAGGACATCGGCTTTCCTTTGGGATAATCGCGGGCGGCCAAACACACGCTTTATGAATGAATATCTACTGCTGCGCTTGGAGCGACTACACTTTATTTCTATGGAAATAGAAAACCACACAGACGAAGGCGCGAGTATCACGTATACATTGTTTGGCGAAACTGTTACCCGTACTCTCTCCCATGGCGGAGCGTTTAACCTACGTATTCCTGCGCAAAACCTTGCAACGGACTTTAGGCTGGTGAGTATCACAGGCGAAGTAGGTGCGGTATCAATAGTACGCGTGCCGCTGGAAGATATCGAGCCGATTGATAATAACGTAACCGTGCGCAGGCAGTTTTTCCGCGCAGGGTCAAGTATGCCCGCGACGGAGTTTAGACAAGACGAACTCGTACGAGTAGAAATTACCGTAAACTACGGCGCAGACGATGTTAGCGGTACGTATGTAATCACGGATTTCCTACCCGCAGGGCTTTCGCTGGTGCAGCACTCCGCAAGGATTGTAACGCGAAGCGGCCATGGCAGACATCACGCATGGGCCACCACCGAGGGACAGCGCGTTACCTTCCACGACCATAATAGCCGGTTTAACAGGGTGCATACGTATTTTTACTATGCACGTGTAGTAAACCCGGGTACGTTTAGGGCAGAAGGCACAATTGTACAAAGCCTTGGTGTAAGAGAATATATTGTAGTAGGGGAATGCGCCGTTGTGACTATTGAATAGTTTATGTAGGAAAGCCCCACAGTGAATATCGCGGGGCTTAGTATTTTTTTTATGACAAATGTCAACGGAAAAGACTTTAATAGACCCGCGTGGAAGACGCTAATGAGAAAGCTAAATTGTTTGACGATTACGAATATACTGGGTTTAGCTAAATTGAAGATGGAACAAAATCATGGTATACTAATCTCACGGAGTGATAATCCCATGACAAAATTGAAATACAACCTAAAATCAGATACCCTATTCAAAATGTTGTTTTCCCGCAATCAAGACCTTTTAAAAAGGCTCGTAGCCGCTCTATTGGGCAAGGGAATATTCCACAGGCATTGACGAGGGGCAGAATTACGCCCTACTCCCCCGCACAATCGTCATCAGCATTTTGGGCTTCAACCAATTTTCCGACTCCGAAAAATTCCACCACGAATTTCAATGCCTTGAAGTTACGACCCATGAACCGCTAACAGACAAGATGGCATTACAATTTTACGAATTGAAAAAACTTGCACCGCTCTCTGACGCGGATAGCGGCAGGGATTTATGGCTAAAATTATTTAATGCGGAAACCGAAGAAGAATTAAAGAAAATCGAAGAAATGGGTGTATCATTTATGAGCGAAGCAATAATGGCATACCGCCATGTGGCGGCATCACCAGAGTTTAGAGAAATGGAGCGTGTGCGTTCAAAGGCTCGGCATGATGAAGCACAGGCTATTTACAATGCAGAACAGCGTGGTGCAGAAGTGGAGCGTGAAAAATGGCAAGGTGTAGCTGATGAAAACGCCGAACTCCGAAAGCAGCTTGTTGAACTTCAAGCGCAGATAAAAAAATAGCAGCACAGATAACCCAAAACACGACAGATGGCTTTAACTTTATCGCCGCAAGCCGGGTTTTGGGATTCCATACATAGGAGGGTTTAGAAATGAAAAATATAACAAAAAATTCTTTTGGGACTGTTTTAATGGGAGGTATTTTATGTGTATTCATGTTGTCGTTGTTAACAGCTTGCGGCAACACTCAAAGAGCAACAGAACTTGGGCGTAATTTTAATCAAAGTATTTATAATGCTGTTGCTGAAAATGGAGTGATTGATTTTAATAATATTGCCGATTTTGAATGGGAATATCTTATAATTATTAGTCCCTACAGCATTGTTAGCCGAGTGCTTGATAGCGAGGGATTAAACTGGAGAAATCCAGTTACGCATATTGAATCTTCAGATGTTAATGTTTTATTATTATTTTCATATGAAAATAATGTTGTAGCGTTTTCGCATTTTTCGCGCTATAACATAGATTTTGTTCAAGTAGTTACGCAGTATGAAAAAACGGTTTTTAATAGAAATGAAGCTCAATTTGAATTTAATAACGCCGTAGATAATAATGAATTATAGGAGATGTTTTCCATTGCATGTTTGAGTTTCTAATGTATAGAAACTTTATGGTTTGGGCAGTCAACGTGCTTGAGTTCTTTATCCAATCTGGTGAATTTAACTAGCTTGCGTATGTTTGGGAATTATGGTGACATCCGGTTTAAAAAATTTGAATCGTTTGAATTTAAACCACAACCAAAGCCCTCGGATTATTTCCGGGGGTTTACTGTTATTGTCTCAATCAAATTTCATAAGCTGGTCTGGCTCTACACCAAGGGCGTTTGCTACAGCGAATTAATCCGCTATATCCTGTGAATTGCAACGATTGAAAGCCCATGGCATGAAATTTGCTCTTTGTTCTTGACATTATATTTAGTCTTGCTATATACTATGTAACACAAGGTATATAGATGAAGGAGGTATGCGGATGGAAAGAGCAGAATGGTTGTCGCAGGTGCGGCGCGGGATTTTGGAATATAGTATTTTGCTGTTGACTACTAAGCGAAGTATGTACGGCTACGAGCTTATTACGGCATTGAACAGGTACGATGTCCTATCAACTACCGAGGGAACGCTGTACCCGTTGTTGAAAAGACTTGAAAAGGAAGGGCTTGTTGTTCCGACTTGGAAAGAAACAACGCCCGGTGTGCCGCCGAGGAAATACTACGACCTCACGGAAAAAGGGCTGACCACCCTTGACATGATGAATCACGAATGGGGTTGTTTGGTATCGGCAATAACACAAATAAAAAATGGAATGGAGGGTAGCTCAAATGAGTGAAATGGAAAAATATTTGCAAAGTGTATCTGCGGGTCTTAACAAACTGCCCGAAAACGAAAGAAACGAAATATTGGCTGAAATCCGAAATCATATCCATGAAGCCATAAACAGACAAGAGCCTATAAATGTCGTGATTGACAGACTTGGGCATCCTCTTAGGCTTGCTCAATCATACGCCAATATTTACAATATTGAGAGCGGAAATAAGGACTTCAATATTTGGCGGGATATGACGTTTTTCTTTTCGGCAGGGTTAGCAAGTTATGTCGTTGTTCCTACGTTATTTTTAATGGCGGTAGTATTGCCATTAACTTCAATTTTCATGGTTGGGTATACACTTCTTGACTTGTTTATTGACTTGCCCGGCGATAATTTGAACGTGGAAATGTGGTATGGCTTAACTCTGACAGGCTTCCCTGCAATTATTGTAACGCTTGTATTTGGTGTGATTTTTTTCATTTTTGGCATCCTTTGTTGGAAACTTCTTAAAAAATATTTAGCTTTTATCTCCTTGCGATACAAAAAATTTCGCATAGATGATTAAAATGAGCTTCGCCCAAACCCAAAACATTGTCCGCCCAACAAGAGGCTAAACCCTTTTATTGGGCTTTTTTGTGACAAAGTCTAGGACATTGTCATAACATCTGTCACTCGATTTCGTATAAGGTACAGAAAAACAATATTGATTAGGAGGCTAAAAAAATGACACCAAAAACAGACCCGGAGATAGAGCTGGCACTGGTAAAAACGGAACTCCTGCGCGAGAAGGCAAAAATCAACCTAAAACGCGGCGGCAAACCTTTACCAAAAACGACAAAGTTACATCCGAAAGATGTAGTGAATCCGAAGTAATTATCCCATCATGTTTATAAAGCTCCAGTGGGTAAATACATTTCCAAAGTTAAACAAGTTATTGTGATTTGTCATATTTACCGGTGCGGGGGCATTTGTAAAGCGGTTTGAGGTTGCGGCTTGGTCGGCTATGCGGCTTATCCTGTTCATAAACGGTGCGCCGGAATTAAACAAACGACCTATACTTCCGTCCTCGATTGCTCTGCCCAAAGTGGCTTCGTTTATGGTTAATCCTCTGCGCCCTACATTGATACCCGACTGTGCAAGCTGTGATGAAAACGTATGAAGCGCACCACGAATATCCGCATTAAGCCTGTCAATACCTCGAACGCCGGTAGCGCGACCGGAAGCAGGTATATTAAGCATGGAATTTATGGCACTTACGATGTCCTGAACGCGCCCTGCGGCATTTTCAGTATCGCGGGAGAAGGTTATCTCCGTTTGACCTACATCTCTAAGGTTTAAGGTAATCCCTTCCCTAATTTCAATATTATTCGTTTGGGATTCTTGCACCGCGCCGTTGTTTAGGGCAAAAATGGCGTTTCTTGATTCTTGGGTAGTGGTGGTAATACCCATTGACTCGGCAAGATTTCCTGTTACGTCCGTTACGGTAAAGGCGTTGTCTGTGCCTGTTTGTGCGGCGGTTAGGGTGAGTGTTGATGTTTGTTGCCCCGCGTTAGCCCCTGTTGCAACCGTAGCCCTAATGCCTATATCTGCTTGGTTTATGGCGGTTGCCATTCTTCTTTGTATTGCGAGATTGTCGTCGGCTGCCCCTATGTTAATTGTAAATTCGTGGGTATCGCCGTCTGCTTCAATTTCAAAGGTAAAGCTACCCGTATCTACTTCTCTGTCGGTTCTTACCAAAGCATCTCCTGTGTTTACTTGCGCCCTTGCCACTTGTTGTACTTCAACCTGCATATCCCTCGGTATTTGCGTAGTACGCAAGCGAGAATTGTCTATCGTAACACGCGCAACGTCCGGGCTTGATGATTCTGCGCGTATGGGCGGGAAAGTAGTGCCTAAACCTCGCAACACCTCCATTAACCGATGTCCTGCCGTGCGTATTGCGGCGTTGGTATCAGGTGCGGTTTGAGGGAAGCCGGCGTTTGGGCTATTATTAAACCACGGGTTTTGACCCCCGCCAAAGCCTGCTCGCATAGGATGAAACGGATTCATTGCGGGATTTCTTGCTATATCTCTGATAGTCATTGTAACAACCTCTTTCTGAGTTTTTATTGTCTTTGAAACTGTGTTAAACTATCCAACTTCTTGTGGCGTTTTCATCTTCCAAATTCCGTGGTTGGTTTTCTTCATCTTGTATTATTGCTTCAAGACGTTGGCGCATGAGTTCAGCCCATGAGGGTCTATCATCTTCGGGCAATTCAAATTCGGCCCTTCTCTCACGCCTTTGTTCACGCAAGTCGGGGGTTCGTGTTATCAGCCACCCGCTGGATGTGCCGTCCTCGTGTATTCTCGCACCTTGGGCGATTACTTCAATTCCTTGGCTTGCAAAACTTTGTATCGAACCCCTCATTGCTTCCACATGGTCTATTACCAATGCTTTTAATCGCACCATTTCTTCGGGGTCACTTCCTGCCCTGCGTAGCATTTCGGGGTGAATACCGAGGTTCATTCCTCCGCCGGTAAATGGAGCCATGCTCGTGGATAAGTTCACTCCCGATGTAAATTGTTGTATTGCGGATAAAACGCCATTTGCGTTAAGGTTTCCGCTCTGCATATTTGCAACACTTGCCCTTGCTTGCTGATAGGCACTTTGGCTAACGACAGAACCGTTAATGTTTGCAACGTCCATGTTAAATTCCTCCTTGTTTTTTTAATTGTCTATCGCAACACGTGCAACGTCGAGACTTGATGATTCTGCGCGTATGGGCGGGAAAGTAGCACCTCCTTCTGAGTTTTTATTGCCTTTGAAACTGTGTTAAACTATCCAACTTCTTGTGGCGTTTTCATCTTCCAAACTCCGGGGTTGGTTTTCTTCATCTTGTATTATTGCTTCAAGACGTTGACGCATGAGTTCAGCCCATGAGGGTCTATCATCTTCGGGCAATTCAAATTCAAATCTTCTTTCGCCTGCTCCCTTACTACGCCCCATCATCCATCCGCTTGATGTACCATCCTCATGTATAACAGACCCTACGGCAGTTATTTCAATCCCACGGTTTGCAAATCTCTGCACAGTATCAACCATGCCGTTCATGTGGTCTATCGCCAAAGCCTTTAATCT
>WQSB01000148.1 GCA_009788085.1 Defluviitaleaceae bacterium | reverse complement strand
GGTGATGCAGCGGATTGAGCGGCCTGCAAAGATTGTGCCCCCGGTTGAGCAACGGATTGACGTGCGGCAGATTGCGCGGTTTGCAATGCTTGAGCCGTCTGCATTTGAGCGTTTTGTCCGGTAGTCTGTCCGGCTGCGGCGTTGGCGTGCTGCCCTGCCGGGGCTGGTTGCCCCGCCTGGGATTGTCCCGCTACTTGTTGCGTGCCTTGGGCCGATTGTGCCCCTTGCTGCGCTTGACCGACGGTGGATTGGGTTTGTGCCGTTGTTTGGTTCGGTTGCCCGCCGGACTGATTTGCCGTTACGCCCTGCGTGCCGGCTTGTGCTGATTCAGGCGATGCCGCTGCTTGAGCTGTTGCTTGTTGTATGGTTTGCGCGGAGCTTTGCTGCGCGCCAGGGGTAGGGGGTGTGTTTTGCGATGCGGCAGCTTGGTCTGCAGTTGTGTTGGCGGATTGCGCGATGGCTTCCCCACGGAATGCGGCTTGTGTTGTCGCTTGCGCGGGGCCGGCGGGCGTTGCGGTTTGTTCTGCTGCTTGGCTCGCCCCTTGAGCCGTTTTTTGCCCGCCGCTTGCCGCCAAGATTTGCTTCAACTGTGCGGCCAAATTAGTATCAGTCAGTTGGTCTATTGCCGCCATTAAGTTATTCAATGACTGTGTAATTTTCATCTGCCCGCTTACCAAGCCGTTTAGCTGAGTAGCGTTGGCCTTGGTTAGCTTCACATTATTTTGAACCATAAACATTGCGTTTTCAGATGAGCCCGCAAGCTTCATGGCGTGATTCATATGCAGAATATTTTCCTTGGTCAGCGGAATCCCGTTTTCCAGCATGATTTTTAACAGGTTTACGTTTTCTTCCGTGACCTTCATCGCGTACCCTCGCAGCAATTCCGCAAGACGTTCAACTTGCTTGGGGGTAAGCTCCGGTTTTGGAGCGGCTGCCTCCGGGGCTTTGGCCGCTTTCTCTACCGGGCCCTCTGCCGCGTTTACACCCGTTGCTTCCACTCCGGTTGTTCCGCGCGGCATATATGGATTCACTTGGTTTATCATGCTAAAACCCCTCCAATACGAGCCCTACCGGGCAATGGTCCGAGCCGTGGATTTCGGGCAGAATTGTGGCTTCGCGAACGGTGTCTTTTATTCTTTCCGACACCAAAAAATAATCAATACGCCAGCCGACGTTTTTCTGCCGCGCCTGCCCCATGTACGACCACCAGGAATACGCGCCGGTTTTATCCGGGTAAAGATGCCTAAAGGTGTCCACGTATCCGGCGGACAGAAGCTCCGTCATTTTTGCTCGTTCCTCCGGGGTGAAGCCGGCATTTTTTACATTGGACTTGGGATTTTTCAGGTCAATTTCCTTATGCGCCACGTTTAAATCCCCGCATACCACCACGGGCTTGTCAAAGCTGTTTAGGTACGCCCGGAAGCAGTCCTCCCAGCGCATTCTGTATTCCAGACGCGCCAGTTCCCGCTGGGAATTTGGCGTGTACACATTAATATAGTAAAAACCGGGGAGCTCCAGCGCGATGATACGGCCCTCCCGGTCGTGCTCTTCCACACCCATGCCGTAACGCACGCTGAGGGGCTCTTTTTTCGAAAGCACCAGCGTGCCTGAATATCCCTTTTTCTCGGCAGAATTCCAATACGCTTTATATCCCGGAAAGCTGAAATCCGCTTGCTCGGGATGCATTTTCGTTTCCTGTAGGCCAACTATGTCGTAATCGTTGCCCGATAAAAAATCCATAAAGCCCTTGACCATACAGGCGCGCAGGCCGTTTACATTCCAGGAAACCATATTCATGCCGTGTCCTCATTCCATGTATTTTTCTAAGTTTTTTGATTATACCATAAAAAAGAATCGCCTAGACAAAGTATCGACGGTCGATTATGATATTTTCTAAGGAAATTGTCTGGAGAGGGCGTGGAATAAAGTATGATTAGATTAAGAATGGGCGCGAATGATGCCCATTACGCCGGCGGCTTGGTTGACGGGGCGAAAATGCTACAACTTTTTGGAGATGTAGCCACGGAGCTGCTGATTCGCCATGACGGGGACGAGGGGCTGTTTTTGGCCTATGACAATGTGGAATTTCTGGCCCCCGTTTACGCGGGAGATTACATCGAGGCGGAGGGCGAAATCGTTTCCGTGGGCAATACGTCGCGCAAAATGACCTTTCAAGCAAAAAAAGTAATCGCCCCCATGCCGGAAGCAGCGGTAAGCGCGGCACAGGTGTTGGACGAGCCGGTTATCGTCTGCCGCGCAAGCGGGACCTGCGTCGTGCCCAAGGAACGCCAACGCCATGGATAAGCTAATCATCACCGCCGCCGTTTGCGGCGCGGAGGTTACAAAAGAACATAACTCGGCCGTGCCGTACACGGTTAAGGAAATCGGACAAGAAGCGCGGCTGGCATATGAGGCCGGCGCAAGCATCATTCACTTGCATGTGCGCGAGGACGACGGCACGCCCACTCAAAGTAAAGAACGTTTTGCCGAATGCATGGCGGAAATTAAACGTCTGTGCCCGGATGTAATTATTCAGCCGTCCACGGGCGGCGCGGTGGGTATGGCCAACAACGAGAGAATCCAGCCCCTTGACCTAAAGCCGGAAATGGCCACCTTGGATTGCGGAACATGCAACTTCGGTGGCGACGAAATTTTTATTAACACGGAAAATACAATCAGGGAATTTGGCCAAAGGATGATTGAGCTAAACATCAAGCCCGAGGTTGAGGTCTTTGACAAGGGCATGATAGACACCGCCATTCGTTTAAACAAGCAGGGATTTATTAAGTCACCCATGCATTTTAATTTCGTGATGGGTGTAACGGGCGGCATATCCGCCACGCCAAGGGATTTTGTATTTATGCGGGAAAGCATTCCTGCAGGCTCGACTTTTACCGTCAGCGGAATAGGAAAGCTTCAGTTTCCCATGGCGGTTATGGGAATTATCTCCGGCGGGCATGTGCGTGTTGGTTTTGAGGATAATATATATCTGTCCAAAGGCGTTTTGGCAAAGTCAAACGGCGAATTGGTGGAAAAAGTAACGCGCCTAGCAAACGAGCTTGGCCGCGATATCGCCGGCCCCGCCGAGGCACGAGTTATATTGGGATTGGGAGAGCAGCAATGACAGAAAAATTTTGCAAATATGGGACTCACAGAGTCATTGAGCCGCTTGGAGTTCTGCCCCAGGCTGCGTTAAAAATCGACAATGACATGAATATCCGCCCCAATGAAGTTCTAATCGATGTGCAATCACTAAACATCGACTCGGCATCCTTCGCTCAAATTCGTAACGCGGCACGGGACAATCCTGATGAAATTAAAAAGCAAATTCTTGAAATCGTAAACCGGCGTGGCAAAATGCAAAATCCCGTCACAGGCTCGGGCGGAATGCTTATTGGCAAAATCGCGGAAATTGGCCAAGAGCTTTCACTCGCCGACCTTAGGGTAGGGGACAAAATAGCCACAATGGTGTCGCTTTCCCTTACGCCGCTTAAAATCAATGAAATCAAATCCATACATATGGATATTGACCGGGTGGATGTGGACGCAAAAGCAATCCTCTTCGAAACGGGAATTTACGCAAAGCTGCCCGGCGACATGACAGAAGAGCTGGCTTTGGCCGCCCTTGACGTTGCGGGCGCGCCAGCGCAAACCGCAAAGCTTGTAAAGCTCGGCGACAGAGTGCTTGTTCTTGGCGGCGGCGGAAAGTCGGGCATGTTATGCTGTGCAGAAGCCATGAAGCGTGTTGGGCCTACGGGGAGAGTTGTGGCCATATGCGTTTTGGAAGAGGACAAAATCAAGCTGGAGGCCAATTATCTCTGCCATGAGGCCGTTTTGGCGGACGCCACAAAGCCTCTGGAGGTGCTGGCAAAATCCGTAGCGGCAAACGGCGGCAACGAATACGATATTTCCTTCAATGTGGTAAACGTCGCAAACACCGAAATGGCAAGCATTCTGCCGGTTCGTGACGACGGAATTGTTTATTTATTCTCGATGGCCACAAGCTTTACAAAGGCCGCGCTGGGCGCGGAGGGCGTTGGCAAAGACGTCACCATAATCGTAGGCAACGGTTACACAAAAGGCCATTCGGACATCACCTTAACTTTGCTTCGCGAAAACTCAAAACTAAGAAAAATTTTTGAGGAGAAATATGTGTGAATAATTCAATTTATAAAGATATTCCGGCGGAAAGCTGGAACGACTGGAAATGGCATTTGCGCAACAAAGTAAACACTGTGGATGAACTAAAAAAGCTGATTCCCATAAGCAAAACAGAGGAAGACGACATTGCTTCGTGTCTGAAAGAATTCCGGATGGCAATTACGCCCTATTATCTGTCACTTGTAAACTTGGACGAGCCTCATGACCCAATCCGTCTGCAATGCATTCCCACGGGGTATGAGCTGTCAAGAATGGCAGAGGATTTAGACGACCCCCTTCACGAGGACAAGGACTCCCCCGTGAAGGGACTGACTCACCGCTATCCCGACCGGGCACTAATGTTCATAACAGACCAATGCGGAATGTATTGCCGTCACTGCACCCGCCGGCGGTTTGCGGGGCAGCAAGACGACTCTTTGCCGATGGAGCAGGTGGAAGAGGCAATCGCCCATATTGCAAAAACTCCGGTTATTCGTGATGTGCTGCTTTCCGGCGGCGACCCCTTGCTGCTGGAGGATGACAGGCTGGAATATATCATTAAAAAATTACATGCAATTGAACATGTGGAAATCGTCCGGTTGGGTTCGCGTTTGCCGGTGGTTCTGCCGCAACGCATCACGGACGATTTGTGCAAAATGCTAAAAAAATATCATCCCATTTGGATTAACACTCATTTTAACCATCCGAATGAGATTACATCGGAGGCCGTGGCCGCTTGCGAAAAAATGGCCGATGCCGGGATTCCGCTGGGCAATCAGTCCGTGTTGCTTTCCGGCGTAAACGACTGCGTCCATGTAATGAAGGATTTGGTTCGGAAGCTGGTTAAAATGCGGATTCGCCCATATTATATTTATCAATGCGACCTCTCCCAGGGGTTGAGTCATTTCCGCACGCCCATTTCCAAGGGCATTGAAATTATCGAAGCTCTGCGCGGACATACTTCCGGCTTTGCCGTGCCCACTTTCGTGGTGGACGCTCCCGGCGGCGGCGGGAAAATCCCCGTTATGCCCAATTATTTGATTTCCCAAGGGCGGAATAACGCGATTTTAAGAAACTACGAGGGCGTGATTACAACCTACACAGAGCCAGAAAAATATTCCACAAGGAAGTGTACCTGTGATGTATGTTCCGGCAAGGCTGAAGCTAGGCTCGAAGGTGTGGCCGCGTTGCAGAATAATCAGCAGCTCGCCCTCGAGCCAAAGGGGCTGGCACGAATCAGACGCAACACAAGGGAGCTTTTATGAGTATTGGCAATGCAGAAAGAACAATAGGAAACGTTCCTGACAGTTTTTATGTCACAATTGCAGATGATATTAGCAACCGAACAAGACTTCGGACATCATCTACAGTCTACAGTCATTCCAGAGATAATTTAAATGGATTAATTTTTTTAGTGAGCCGAAAGGGTGCATTTAATATCACTTATCATCGTCTCGCATTGATAGATTACGGTATATCGACGACGCATAAATTATCTGTTTCCGCAGTGTAGCGCGAAAGGAAATTTTAGCATGAAATCCAAATTGAATCTGAACCGGGACAAGGTACAGCTCGCCCGAAAGTATGCAAAAAGCATCGCTTTAGACACGCAGAATTTTATCGACCGGCATACAACGGTTGCCGTGGAGCGCACCGTTTGCCGCCTGATGGGAATAGACGGCGAGAACGAGCTGGGCATTCCGTTTCCAAATATAGTTGTTGACCATTTGGTGGAAAATGAAATTCTGTCCGATGGTGCGGCATTAAGGCTTGGCGGTGCGATGGCCGCAACGGGCTTAACACCGCAAGAAATTGCAGGGCAAATAAATAAAGGTTTGCTGGATTTAAGATTCATCCCCATAAAAAGTGTAGAGGATGTCAAGGCGCGGGCCTCCGCAACCGCCGCCGAAGCAGTGGAAAAAATCCGCGCCAACCGCCAACAGAGAAAATTTTTTTTGGAAAAATACGGCGACAAGCAAGGTCCGTATATCTATGTAATTGTGGCAACGGGCAATATCTACGAGGATGTCACACAGGCCGTGGCCGCAGTGCGCCAAGGCGCGGATATAATTGCGGTAATCCGCACAACGGGTCAAAGTTTGTTGGACTTCGTGCCCTTTGGCGCGACAACGGAGGGCTTTGGCGGAACCTATGCCACACAGGAGAATTTCCGCATTATGCGGGCCGCCTTGGACGAAGCCGGGGCGGAAGCTGGGCGATATATCCGCTTGTGCAATTACGCCAGCGGACTATGTATGCCGGAAATCGCCGCCATGGGCGCGCTGGAGCGTCTGGACATGATGCTAAACGACGCGCTGTACGGTATCCTATTCCGCGACATTAATATGAAGAGAACCATCATCGACCAATATTTTTCCCGGGTAATAAACGGTTTTGCGGGAATTATCATCAACACAGGCGAGGACAATTACCTCACGACAGCCGATGCCGTGGAAGAGGCGCACACGGTTCTGACTTCGCAATTTTTAAATGAGCAGTTCGCGCTGATGGCCAATTTGCCCGAGGAGCAAATGGGCCTTGGCCATGCCTTTGAAATTTCCCCCGATGTGAAAAACGGCTTTTTGTTTGAGCTGGCACAGGCGCAAATGGCTCAGGAAATTTTTTCCAACGCGCCACTAAAATACATGCCTCCCACGAAATTTATGACGGGAGATATCTTCAAAGGGGCCGTGCAAAACGCGCTGTTTAACACGGTTACGGCTATTACAGGCCAAAAAATCCACCTGTTGGGAATGTTGACCGAGGCCATTCACACCCCGTTTATGTCCGACCGGGCATTGGCCATTGACAACGCAAAATATATCTTTAATACAATGGAAGGACTTGGCGATGAGCTGATTTTCAAAGAAAACGGCATCATCCAAAGCCGCGCCGCCGAAGTTCTGGACAAAGCCTGCGTTCTGCTGGCCAAAATCGAAAAAAATAAACTTTTCGCCACTTTAGAGCAGGGCATCTTTGCCGGAATCAAACGAAATCGCGACGGCGGAAAAGGCCTTGGCGGAGTCGTTCAAAAAAGCGACGGATATTTTAATCCGTTTATAGGGCACTTCCGAAGCGAAGCGAGGCCCGCAGCGCAGCGAGGAAGCGTAGGCGGGATTCATTCCCGCCGGAGTGGCGGGGG
>WQSB01000147.1 GCA_009788085.1 Defluviitaleaceae bacterium | reverse complement strand
TTTGCCGTCCGGTCCAAGAGGGCGCGGGCGACGCGGTAATGGCCTGCCGTCCTCGCCGAGTGGTCTTGGCCGGGACGGTAGGGGTTTGCCGTCCAGCCCCAGAGGGCGCGGGCGCGGCGGAAGGGGTTTGCCATCTGGCCCCAGGGGGCGAGGGCGCGGCGGAAGGGGTTTGCCATCCGGTCCCAATGGTCTTGGGCGTAGAGGCAATGGCTTGCCGTCCTCGCCAAGAGGCCTTGGACGTGTCGGAAGGGGGCTACCCTCCGGGTCAAGAGGTCGCGGACGAGGCGGCAATGGCTTACCATCCTTGCCAGCGGTCCGGGGTTTCGGCTCGCTGTCGCCCTTTTCCTGAGGCGGCCTCTTAATTTCCCTCTTCAGCCGGGATACATCGTCTTCGTCCAAGGAACTCATGTGGGTGGATACGGATTTGCCATACTCCTCCATTTTTGTGATGATTTCTTTACTGCTTAATTGCAGCTCCTTGGCTAATTCGTGAACACGAATTTTTGGCATCAAGCCACCTTACCTTTCCACTTCCGCCTTATACAAATGTATCAATTGCACATATATTTCAGGCTGAAAGCTGCATTTCATAGAACGCTCCAGCCCTTTGGATTTTTGTGCTTTTGTTAAACAAGCAATGCTGCGGCAAACATACACGCCTCGCCCGGAGGCCTTGGCACTGCGGTCGATTGCGAGAACACCGCCGCTGAATACTATGCGAACCAAAATCGCTTTGTCCTTTTTTTCGCGGCAACCTACGCAACGTCTTTGGGGCGTTTTACCCGTCTGTGCTTTCGGCTTGGGTTTCATCATACTCGTCATAGTATTCATCTTCATAATATTCGTCATCGTAGTATTCATCATCGTATTCATCGTCATAGTATTCGTCATCGTAGTATTCATCATCGTATTCATCGTCATAGTATTCGCTTTCCGCAGCCTCTATGGCTGTCTCGAGCTGCGCTTCCGGCTCTTCCTCATAAAACTCGGCGTAGGCGGCTTCCATTTCGGCGGCGGAGGCTTCTTCCTCCGGTGTGGGAGGAAGCTGTTCCGGCTCGGGGAAAATTAGGAAGTCCGTTCCGCGGGCTTGGGATTCGCTTTTGATATCTATACGCCACCCCGTCAAACGTGCCGCCAGACGGGCGTTCTGCCCCTCCTTGCCGATTGCAAGTGACAGCTGATGGTCGGGCACGACAACACGCGCCATCGTTTCGTGCTGGTTTGTTGCGACGGTTACAACTTTACTGGGACTTAGGGCGTGGGCAATATATTTTGCCGGGTCTTCGTTCCAAAGTATAATATCCAGCTTCTCACCGCGGAGCTCCGAGCTGATTAAATTCACGCGCTGGCCATTTTGCCCAACGCACGCG
This sequence comes from Defluviitaleaceae bacterium, assembly GCA_009788085.1. Lineage (GTDB taxonomy): Bacteria > Bacillota > Clostridia > Lachnospirales > WQUN01 > WRAH01. The sequence goes on along the minus strand of WQSB01000147.1, from coordinate 5,950 downwards.
CCGATTGGGTCAACGTGAGGATGCCGCGTATATACCGCAATCTTACTGCGGTTTCCGGCCTCTCGCGCTATAGATTTAATTTCAACGATTCCGTCGGTTACTTCGGGCACTTCCTGCTCAAACAACTTATTCAGAAGCTCCGGATGGGTACGGGATACATTGACAATAGGGCCTTTGCTGTTTTGCTTAACTTCTAATACATACACTTTTAAACGGTCGCCAAACTGATATGATTCCCGGGGCATTTGCTCACCGGGGGGCATGACGGCTTCTAAGCGGCCAAGGCTTACCATTACGTTGCGACGGTCACGCCGCTGGACGATTGCCGTTACTACGTCGTGCTCCTTGCCGATGTATTCGTTATATAAAATCTCCCGCTCTGCCTCGCGGAATTTTTGGACTACTACCTGCTTTGCCGTTTGCGCCGATATCCGCCCGAAATTTTTGGGCGTGGCGTCTACCTCCACTGTGTCGCCTATTTCGAGTTGTGGGTTGATTGACCTAGCGTCCTCTTGGCTTATTTGAAGCATCTGGTCTTCCACGATTTCTGAAACTGTTTTGGCAGCCAGCACTGTATATTCGCCTGTTTCGCGGTCTATAACCACGCGCACGTTGGTGTTCTGACCAAGCTGCTTTTTGCACGCCGACACCAACGACGCTTCTATGGCTTCGAATATTATTTCCTTATCTATGCCCTTTTCATGAGACACTTGTGACAACGCATCTATTAATTCCCTGCCGTTAGCCATTAGTTCCTCCCTTGTAATACATTAAAGACCAGCCTACACGCCGCTACTTGATTTTGCCCGAAGACCCATTCCTGCCCGTCTGCGTCGGTCAGTTTGATTGTCCCGGATTCGTATCCTGATAAAATTCCCGTAAATTTTTTGCGCCCGTCTACAGGCGAATGCGGCGAGTACAGTTTAAGCGCGACTTTTTCTCCAATATGCCGGGCAAAGTGCGCGGGTTTTACGAGTTTGCGCTCTATTCCGGGTGAGCCTACCTGCAGCCTGTAGGTATCGGGAATAGGGTCGCACTCATCCAAGACCGCTTCCACCGCACGGCTTACCCGTTCGCAATCGTTGAGGTCAACTCCGCCGTCCTTGTCGATGTATAACCGCAGAATACGGTCTCCGCCTTCTTTTACATACTCCAAGTCGTACAGCTCTACACCGCAGGCTTCCACAACCGGCGCAACCAACGACTCCAGCTGAGTTGTCATAACATGCTCCTTCCACGGCTTTGGAACCCTCATGTTAAAACTCCGCGCATAAGATAAGAGCGGGCAGGCACCCGCTCTTCCGTCACTGTAGCTATGTTTACATTTTTTATATTATCATAGTTTTCCTGTGTTGGCAATCATTTTTTTAAAGAATTTGTATTTTTATTGAAATTAAAACATCGCATGTATGGCATCTGAATAAATTCCTTTTATCGTAGGCCTCAAATGCGGATGCTGGTCAACCAAAAGACGGGCCTGTATGCCTGAGTTGATTTCCATGATTGAAAGCTCACCTGCCGGGGATTCGGCAATATCAATGGTTGCGAAATTTATATCAATACATGTTGCTGCAAGGACTGCTAATTTGGCAAGCTTTTTTTTTGTGGCGTCCGACGAAATTTCAAAAGCCGTTGCCCCTTGGGAAAGGTTGTGTTGCCAAGTCGTGCCAGCGGCTTTCCCATAAGCGAAGCGGTATTTTCCATTCAAATAGAATACGCGGTATTCTGTTTCGATTTCTTGGTATGGGCTTAACGCCGCATCTGGGTGGGTTGCGAAAATGGCAAAAATGGCGCATTCCAGCGCGTGGACGGTTGCGCAATAGTATACGTCCTCACCCCTTGTGCCATTGTTGGGCTTAACAACCAGCTTTTGATTGTTTGACTCAAAGTAGGCGAGAGCACGGGTCAGTGAGCCGTTCGGGCTTGCCCACTCGCCCCGGCGCAGAGGGTTGAGTAGAAGCTTATGCGGGACGGCCGGTATGCCGCTGTTGTGAAGCAGCGTATAGCAGGCGGTTTTGTCGCAGGCGATGCGGTCCGCCACCGCGCTGTTGATATCCCAATACGGGCCGAAAATATGCCGAGATACTCCATTTTTTGTCAGGCGCAGAACATACTCCTGCGATAACAGCTCAAGGGTTATGCTTTCCTCTCTGCAAACTTCCTTTATAAAATCACGCGGTGAATTCATGGGTTATTTCATGCCTCCTTTATCGGCGTCACAAAACGGTTGGTGCAAAAATTCGCAAGCAAATTTTCAAACTTGCAGTCCTTTTGCAGCCTGCATTCACCGCAACGTGGGCTGCGCGATGCGCATATTTGGCGGCCATGGGTTATAATTTGCTGGTTATATTGTATCCAATATGTCTTGGGCAAAATCTCCATCAGCTCAAATTCGATTTTTTCCGGGTCGCTGTGATTGGCAAGCCCCAGCCGGTTGGACACACGCTTTACATGGGTATCCACCACAATGCTGGGAATTTTGAAGATATGCCCGCGTACAACGTTTGCCGTCTTGCGCCCCACGCCGCTGAGGGCGGTGAGGGATTCTATGTCCGACGGAAGCTCGCCGTTGTGCTCGCTTAGTAGTTTCCGTGCACTCGCCTGAAGATGCCGCGCTTTCGCCCGAAAAAATCCCGTCGAGTGGACGGCCTTTTCCAACAGGGAAATTTCCGCGCACGCAAAAGCCGCCAGCGACGGGAAGTCAGCAAAAAGACTTGCTGTCACCTGATTGACCCTTGCATCCGTACACTGCGCACTCAAAATCGTAGCAAACAGCAACTGCCACGGCTGTTCATAGTTCAAAAAGCACACTCCATCGAAAGGATACAGTCTGTCCAGCGTTTTCAAAATTCGGGATACCTTGGCTTTCATATCCACCTCCGCGACAAGCCGTGCAAAATTATTCCAACGGCCACCCCAACGTTTAATGATTCGCACTTTTTATTCATTTTAATACTGACTCTAATGTCGCACATATTTAGCAGCTCGTTGTTTACGCCGTCGCTTTCGTTGCCCACTAAAACGGCCCATCGGTCGTTTGCCTTGAAGTCATGTAAATCTATACCCTCTTTTACATCTGTTCCAATAATTTGATAGCCTTGCTCTTTTAATTCCAAAATAAAATCCTTTATGGGCTTTTTGATAATGTTTAAATGAAAAATCATCCCCTGTGTTGCTTGAATCAACTTTTGATTGTAAGTGTCCACGCAGTTATTTAACACAACCGTGTCAACATCAAAAGCCGCCGCGCTTCTGATGATTGTGCCCAAATTGCCGGGATGGTGGATTTGATCAATCAGCAAAATGTTATTTTTACAGCCGCGCTCTTCTTGTTGGAAGCAGATGCCTATTATCTTTGTAGGAGTCGCGAGAGACGATAATTTTTCCATTACTTCATATGTTACCTGATGCGTTTTTACATCAAAACGGGTGCTTTTTTCCGTTGTGATTATTTCTTTTAGGCAATTTGCCTTAAAGGCCTCCTCGACCAGATGAAAGCCCTCCGCCAAAAAAAGCTTTTGTTTATCCCTGTCGGCTTTATTTTTAAGCTTGCACCACTGCGTTACCTTGAAATTTTTTAGGGAATTAATTACAGCCACAGTTTTCATCTCCTATAGCAAAAGACATTTGCTATTTGTTAGCATACTTCAGGCCGCGCTTTTCGGCGCGAAATACAAAATACCCGCCGATTTCGATTATCTTAACCCCGCCAAATATGGCGGTCAGTTTGTTTTTGTACCAGTCTTTTCTTTTTGTAACCATAAGCATCTGACCGCCGACTTGCAGGCGGTTAAAACCTTTTTCAATAAAATGCTTGGGCACGGAAAAATCCGCGTGGTAGGGCGGATTGGATAATATATGAGTGAAATCTTTTTCATGAATATCCCGGAATCCGTCGCTTTGAATTATCCTTACCCCGCTTACCTGGTTTTTTTCGGCGTTTATTTTGGAGAGGGCTATGCACTTCTTATTAATGTCGCTCATAAAAACATTTTTCTCACCAATTAGCCTTGCGGCGTAAATTCCCACTACTCCGTATCCGCATCCCAGATCCAACAGTTTAACACCTGATATCAGGTGTGCGACCGAAAGCATTGTAAGGGTTCCTTTGTCTATACCAAGGGGCGAAAATATGGTGCTGGAGGTTTCAAAGGACAGCTTTATGCCGTTAATGTCTGCCTCAATCATTTGAACCGGCTCCTTCCAAAGGGTATAATACACGAAGGTTTGGACATTTTCCAGGAGGCAAACATGAGATTTGTATTAGACGTACACTGTCACACGGTAGGAAGCGGCCATGCGTACAGCACGGTAAGCGAGAATGCGGCGCACGCAGCAGAAATAGGACTGACGCACATCGGGATAGCCGACCATGGACCGGGAATACCGGACGGCGCGCATATACACAGCTTCATGAATTTGAAAATTTTGCCGAATTATATCCATGGTGTGCGGGTACTGAAAGGTGTGGAATGCAACATCATGGATACGGACGGGCGTTTGGATTTGCCGGATGATTTGCTGAAGCAATTGGAGTTTGTAATCGCCTCCATGCACCGAGGGGTGATTAAGCCGTCGGACAAAGCAACGAACACGCGCACGCTTATTTCCGCTATGGAAAAGAATCCGGAGATGCATATTTTGGGGCATCCCGGTGACGCCAACTATGAAATCGACGTGGAGGCCGTAGTAGACGCCGCCGCCCGCACCCGCACGATTATTGAAATAAACAATCAGTCCCTAAACCCGAATTCCTACCGCTATCAAGGCGACGGAATTTTTATAAAAATGCTAACCCTGTGCAAACAGTACAATGTACCGGTGCTGGCGTCCTCCGACGCGCATTTTCACACACTGGTTGGCGAATTGGGCCGCGCAAAGGCCGTTATTGAAGCTGTAAGCATGGACGAAAAACAAGTGCTTAACACTAGCGCGGATCGATTTTTGGCCGCGATTGCAAATAAAAAGGCGAAGTGAGAGATTGACAATAAACCTTCCAGGATTTACAATACAATTGAGCAATCATTCAATTGTAGGCAGGAAGGTGTACATAAATGTTTAGTTTAACAAACCCTGCTATAGAGTCCTGCGAGCATACGGTCATCCATGAGGACGTGGTAATTCGCGTCCATGGAGACACGCCGGGGATAGAGATTTTTACCAAGCTTTCGACGCTTTATAAAATGTTCGCTGATAATACACGTATGAGAATCTTATGGGCCCTTAACTGCGAATCAATGTGCGTGTGCGACCTTGCGGCGGTGCTTGGCATGACGAAATCGGCTATATCCCATCAATTAAAGTCCCTGCGGCTGGCCAATTTGGTGAAGTTCGACCGGCGCGGCAAGATTGTTTACTATTCCCTTGCGGACAGCCATGTGAGGGACATTATCGAAAAAGGCTTGGAGCATGTACTGGAATGAAAGAACCGAGCGTTCTGATTCTGGGGATACTGCTGGCGGTTATGTCGGCGGCAATCTGTATGCAAATCATGGGGCAGCTGGGCACAGCTCCCAACACATCGCTTATCGGTGTGGTGCTGGTTATGATTGTGGCCAGAATTCCACTGATGACGGCTCGGCGGTTTAGAAATCCGCAGCGGCAAAACTATGTAATTTCCATTGCGTCGGCGGCGGGATTTACCGCGGCCAATTGCGGCTTTGTGGCCATTGCGACAATGTTTATTTTGGGCAAAAATGACTTGATTGTCCCCGTGGCTTTCGGCGCGCTTGTGGGCAGTATGATTTCGGTGTCCGTTATCGGGCGAATTTTTGATTCCAAAATTTTTCCCGCCGGGGGCGCGTGGCCAATGGGACAGGCCATCGCCACGGCCATTCAGGCCGGAGACGAGGGCGGCAAGAAGGGTTTTCAATTGTTGCAGGGGCTGGCGGTCGGCGCGATTGCAAGCTTTTTAGGCATTCCCGCCGCCGGCGTGGGTATTGCTTTCATT
>WQSB01000146.1 GCA_009788085.1 Defluviitaleaceae bacterium | reverse complement strand
GGGAGCCGGTGCAGCTGCCGGCGGGTTTGCGGCTGCGGGAGCCGGTACAGCTGCTGGTGGGTTTGCGGCTACGGGAGCTGGCGCGTTGCCATCATTACCGTTGCCGCCGCAGGCCGCCACCAACAGGCCCATTGCCGCCACTATTGCCAGCCCAAGAACAACTTTGATACTTTTTTTCAACATTAAACATTCCTCCATTAGCTCGTTTTGTTTACAAGCCAATAGTAAATGCCCAATGTAAAAAACCTATAACGGTAAAGTAAAATTCATGTAAAATTGTGCCGCGGCTAGTGCAGCGGTTTTATCTCCGTGTTTGGGCAGCTCCCGCTGCAAAAAAACCCCTTGCCATATGAATCCCAAAAATAACGTCAGAATGGGGCGATTATTTTTGGGATTCATATGGCAAGGGGGGGGGTAGCGGAGCGTCTTGTTGAGGGGCCGGCAGTGCCGGCCCCTCGGGCCCAAAGTAAATGCTATTGCCCTGCGCTCTCCGCTACCTTCCGCCCTTGTCGTAGGGCTGGCCGGCAGCCTTGGGAGCCATGGTATTTTTAGAAGTGAACGCCAGAACAATCAAAGTGGCAATGAACGGTGTCATTTTGTAGAACTGGGTCCAGCCGGTGCCGCCTGGCAAAAAGTCAATTGCGGCGTTAGACCACGCAACTGTCTGCATTAGGCCAAAGAAGAACGCAGCGAATAGGATTCTTTGGGGCTTCCACGCACCGAAGATAAGAACCGCCAAAGCCAGGAAGCCGTAGCCGTTTACCGTGCCGCTGAAAATGGTGGATATGGGCACAACCCAAATCAGCCCGCCGATTCCGGCCAACGCGCCGGAAAGCAATACCCCGGCGTAGCGCATTTTTGCTACGCTAACACCCACGGAGTCCGCCGCTTGGGGATGCTCGCCGCAAGCCCTAAGGCGCAGGCCAAATTTCGTTTTATACAAAACAAAGGTGGCAAGGGCCAAAATAGCAAAACCCAAATAGGTGGTGATATAAGCGTTTTGGAACAGAATCGGGCCAAGTATGGGGATGCTTCCCAATACGGGAACACTGTCGATGCGGAACTGGTTAATAAAATGCACATTTTGAGTGCCCGTCACCAGCCTTGAGACATAAATGGCAAAGGCAGGGGCAAACATGTTGAGGGCAACACCGCTGATGATTTGGTTTGCCTTTAAGTGGATGGCGGCGTAAGCATGGAAAACGGAGGCCGCCATACCGGTTAGCATGGCTATCAGCAAGCCCAAAATCAAAATGGGCTGGCCGGATATAGAGTCCTGATAGGTGGTGATAAATAAAATCCCGGTAAACGCACCCAGAACCATTTTGCCCTCAAGGGCGATGTTGACAACACCGGATTTCTCCGAAAACAGTCCACCCAGCGCGACAAGCATAAGAGGAATCGCAAAGAACATGGTATTTTGCACTATAAAATATAGCATGTTCATACCGCGCCGCCCCCTTCCTGTTTATCTTTTCTTCCGAACTTGCTAAGACCGCGCCCAAGCATGGATTTTACCACGAACACGAAAGCACAGAAGTAAATGATTATGGCAAGCACCGTCTCCACCATCTCAATGGAGAAGTGGGGCTGAAGCTGCGCACCGCCCAGCTTTATATATGAAACAAAAAGCCCGGAGAAAATAATGCCTATGGGGTGGTTCATCCCAAGGAACGCCACGGAAATCCCCGTAAAGCCCTCCATTGCAAGGGTTTCTACAACACCCATGGACAGCCCCGTGTCAACCATGAAGTTCAACGCGCCGGCGGTTCCGGCCAATGCGCCGGATATCATCATAGAGAACACGATGCTTCTTTTTTGATTGATTCCAGCGTATTTTGCGGCATCAGGGTTAAAGCCGCAGGCTTTCAGCTCGTAGCCGAAGGTTGTTTTTTCAAGAATTACATACACCAAAATGGCGATGGCGATAGCAAGGACTATGCCAAGATTAACATGGGATTCCCTGTAAGTCGCAAAGAAGGGCTCGCGGAAGATATTCTGGAAGCCCAACCTTGGTAAAGTAGACTCGGTGGGAAGTCGGGTTGATGTTCCGCGGCCCTGGTCGAAAACGAATGATTGAATCAGGTAGACCACGATAAACATGCCGATATAGTTTGTCATGATGCTGGAAATAACTTCGTGCACGTTGCGGTAGGCTTTTAACAAACCGGGAATCGCGCCCCAAATAGCACCGGCCAGCGCGGCGGCCACGATACATGTAAGAATCCGCAGCCATGGCGGCAAAAACGTGGCTTCAACACCAATGTAAATGGCCACAAAACCACCAAACATGAATTGACCGCTGGCACCTATGTTAAACAGGCCGGTTTTGAAAGCAAAGGCAACGGAAAGGCCGGTTAAAATAATCGGCGTACCGTGCAGCATTACGTCGCCGACCCTGCGCATAGAGCTAAAGCCAAAGGTCGCAATCGTGCGGGCGGCCGGGAACGCTTGCTCGGCATTACTGACAATCAGAACAATCAGCCCGAACAGCAATCCGATAACTATTACCAGCAATGAAGACAAGAAACTCAAAAAGCCGCTTCGGTTCATTCCACAGTCACCTCATCCCCTTTAACATGCGCCGCATCCACACTAACCTCGTCCCGTTTCGCGCCGGACATATACAGCCCCAGCTCTTGGAAAGTCACATGCTTGGGGTCAACATCCGCTACAATTTCCCCCTCGTACATGACCAAAATTCTGTCGGAAACGTTCATTACCTCTTCCAGCTCCAGGGAAACCAGCAGCACCGCCTTGCCGGAATCCCGCTGGGCCAGTAGCTGCTTGTGAATGTATTCGATTGCACCCACATCCAAACCGCGGGTGGGTTGCACCGCAATAAGCAATTTCGGGTCACGGTCGATTTCCCGTGCCAAGATTACTTTCTGCTGATTTCCGCCGGACATGGCCCGGGTTGAAGTGATTTCCCCCTGGCCGGAGCGTATGTCAAAGCGTTCAATCAGCCTTTTGGCATAGTCCAAAATTGTCTGCTTTTTCAAAAAGCCGGTCTTTTGGAAGTTGGCATAATATGTTTGCAAAATCGTGTTGTACGCCAGCGTATAGTCCAGAACAAGGCCGTGCTTATGTCTGTCCTCCGGAATATGGGCGATGCCCATTTCGGTGCGCTTGCGAATTTTCGCACGGGATATATCCTTGCCTTCCATTTCAATCTCGCCGGAATCAAATTCCTCCAAGCCGGTCAGGGCGTAAACAAGGTCGGTCTGGCCGTTGCCCTCGATGCCTGCCACGCACAAAATCTCCCCGGCTTTCACATCAAAGGATATATTTTTTAATCTATCTTTTCCGGATTTATCGGCCTTGCCTTTTTGGCACAGGTTGCGCACTTTTAAAATAGTGTCGCCTATATTGGCCTCTGCCTTGTCAAGGCTTAGTACAACCTTGCGGCCAACCATCATCTCGGACATTTCTTCCTTTGATGTTTCCGCCACGTCAACCGTGCCTATCATTTTGCCCTTGCGCAAAACGGAGCATCTGTCGGCCACCTGTTTAATCTCGTCCAATTTGTGCGTAATAAACAAAATTGACTTGCCCTCCGCCGCCATGTCCTTCATGGTTTTCATCAACGCCTCAATTTCCTGTGGCGTCAACACGGCCGTGGGCTCGTCAAATATTAAAATCTCATTGTCGCGGTACAGCATTTTTAAAATTTCCACGCGCTGCTGCATTCCCACACTTATATGCCGGATTTCCTTGTCGATATCTATGTCAAAGCCATATCTTTTCGACAGTGCCAGCACCTTCTCGCGGGCCTCTTTCATCTGCAAAACACCGCTTTTTGTGGTTTCAACACCCAGCACGATGTTTTCCAGAACCGTAAAATTATGCACAAGCTTAAAATGCTGATGCACCATTCCAATTCCCAGCCTGTTGGCATCGCCCGGGCCTGTAATGAAAACTTCCTCTTCGTTTTTGAAGATGCTTCCCTTCTCCTGCTTGTATAAACCAAAAAGCACGCTCATCAGCGTGGATTTCCCCGCGCCGTTTTCTCCCAACAGCGCGTGAATCTCATTTTTTTTCAGCTGCAACGTAATATTGTCGTTTGCGATGATTCCCGGAAACTCCTTGGTAATGTTGCGCATTTCAATAATGTACATATAACCCCCCGCTCTCATTTAATATGTATATAATATAAAAAGGCTGGGGAAGGAAACAACAGCTTCCTTCCCCCGAGGTCTAATTTAAACTACTACTAATTACATTTCATTTACATTTACAAGTGAGAGGCCCGGAAGAATGTCAGACATTTCAAGGCTTGGGTTTACACTTACTGCACCGCTGGCAAGCTGAGCAAAAATTGCGTCATACTGTGCTTGGGTGAAGGTTGTAAAGCGTGAGTTATGCATGGGCAATCCAACGCCGTTGATGGAGGCGTCAAAGTCATGACGTCTGCCACCGCGGAACGCGCCGTTCATGAAATCTGTAAGCATGTCATAAACAGAGTTATCAAGGGCTTTCATGGCGGAGGTGATAACCGTGGGTGATTCATGGGATTGGTCAACGTCTACGCCGATTACAAGACCGCCGGAAGCTTCTGCGCCAGCCATTACGCTACCGCCTGCGCCACCTGCTGCGGCAAAGATAACATCTACGCCGCCTGCAAACCATGCAGAAGCCATAGTTGCAAAGCCTGGGTCTGGTGCAAATTGTCCAAGATAGGTGTAGTTAATGGTGATGTCGCCTGCGCCAAGGCCAAGAACGCCTGCTGCATGTTCTGCACCTTGGATGAAGCCATGGCCGAAACGTACAACTGCGGGAACCGCAATACCGCCCATAAAACCAAGGCCTCTGTGACCTTCCATTACAGCGGCGTATCCGGCAAGGAATCCGGCTTGCTCTTCGGCATAGTGGATAGCTGCTACGTTGGCTTCGATTCTGTTTTCGCCGCCTCTGCCGGGTGTGGCGTCAAGCAGTACGAATTTTACTTCCGGGAAGAAGTCCTGTGCGTCGTACAGAGAGTTTACAAAGTGGAAACCGGGAAGCACGAGGATGTTCGCGCCGCCTTCGATAGCATGTGCCATCAAGTCGATACGGGCTTCGTCGTCAGCAGAGTGAGGCTGGAAGAAGTTTGCCGCGCTTGCAGGCAAGTTGTGGGTACGAAGGAAACGTTGGATACCGTCCCACGCACCTTGGTTAAACGAGCCGTCATCCAGAATGGAGTCCGGTGAGTGAGCAACCAATGCGATTTGAATGGCAACGGGCTCTACTGCCAATGCCGGGTCTGGAGCTGGTGCCGGTGTGTCTGCCGGTGCGGGTGCCGGTGGTTGTGCTGGAGCTGGTGCCGGTGCTGGAGCTGGAGCTGGTGCCGGTGCTGGAGTGGGGTCATCGCTTCTACATGCGGTAGCTATTACCACCAATGAAAGCAACACGGCAATTGATAACACTAACTTTAAAATCCTTTTCATGGTACAAGTCCTCCCTCGCGTTTTACGCGCTAGATTTTTTTCACATAAAGTGATGTCACTGGATTGTAATGCACAAAGACCTCAATGTCAATGTCTTGTGAAAAATACTTAAAAATTTTTATTAAAATATGGCAATGTATGGCAATAATCACTGGTTAATCCGGATATTTTTATGGTATACTTCTTTTGAAGGAGTGATATCTATGGAACATGAGATTATTAATGGCGTAGAAATTTTAACCGAACCCTCCCAGGGTTATGCTCAAATTAATGACGCTTCGGAAGAAGAGCTGCGTAGCGTTTGGCCAAAGCTTTTGGAGAAATACACAGGATATGAGCTGTTTTTTTGCTTCCGCAATGTCCCTGTTCCGTCGAGCCTCATGGAAGAGCTGGGCGCGAAGCTGTTGGACGATTCCTTGGAAATGCGGCTGTCCGTTCCGGATTTCGAGGAATTTTTAAAAGCCGTAATCGCCGATGTCGGAGCCGGGGAAGCGGCCAAGGTATCCGTGGTTGGCGTCACGCCCATCACCGAAGAAAACTTCGAAGCCTTTGCCACTTTCCACGACAAATCAAACCCCGACATGTACTGGACTTCCCGCCGCATCCTGGAAAGAATCGACCTGTGGCAAATCTTCGCCTGCTTTGACGAAACCGGCGGCGTCAGTGACTACGTTATGCTGATGCGTCCCGCCGCGGAAATCTTCTGCTGCTATACAAAAGACGCCACCAAGGCTAAGGCTCTCCTTGCCGCCGCCGCCCAGAATGCCTTTGTCTCCGGCGCGGAAGAGACCCTTTACATGATTGACAAAGATGAATCCCTATGTATAAACGCCGCAACCGCCCTCGGGTTCCGCCAATGCGGATTCTATCAGGGCTACAGAGTCATAGTGAATTATAGTAAATAAACCCCGGAATTATTCCGCATATCACGGCAAAACCGCATGAAAACGAAAAATGAGGCAGCCTTGTTAAGCATTTTCACCTTAACGAGACCGCCTCACTTTTTAATGCTTTTTTCTGAACCATCACGGGCTCGAACCGTGGACCCTTTGATTAAAAGTCAAATGCTCTACCGACTGAGCTAATGGTTCATATTGATGGAGCTACGCTGCGGGTCGCGCCTGTGACGCGAAAAGGTGGATAATGGGACTCGAACCCACGGCCTCCAGAGCCACAATCTGGCGCTCTAACCAACTGAGCTACACCCACCACGCAAACTTTCTGGAAAGGTTACGATACTTCCGCCCGTCCCGTACCTGAAGGGATTCGAACCCCTGACCCACGGCTTAGAAGGCCGTTGCTCTATCCTGCTGAGCTACAGGTACAAAGCTCGGGGTAGCAGGATTCGAACCTGCGACCTCCTGGTCCCAAACCAGGCGCGCTAGCCAAACTACGCTACACCCCGTCTATTTCGCGCACCTAAATCTTAGGCCGCTTGAAAACATATACATACTGAAAACCACTGTAGAACGCCGAATTACTATGGGAGGTAATGCCCGCAAGCTCCCAGCCCCTGTCGCCCAGCTTATCCAGCGTGCCAATTAGTGTGTCCGCTAAACCGCTACTATATTCTGTACTACTTTCGAAAACCCAAGTTTCCGCGCCGCTGGTGCTTTCACAATTGTACAGCTGCCCATGTTCGAATTTCATATCAAAACTCGCCTCGCAAAGGCCGTTTGAAAACATAAACCATATAATGCGAATCCCCCATGGACGCCGCAGACACCATCTCCCAGCCGTCCCGGCCCGCCTCATTAAGAAGCTCCATAGCCCCGTCGTGCTTTTTCTGACTAAGCGTAAGCCCCAAATTAAAAACAATCTGCTTATACTCAAACCGCATTATTTGCGCCCCCAGCTTGCTTCAAATCTTATTAAAATACCGCGCCTTGGGGGCGCGGCGCAACTTAAAAACTCAATATAGAGAAGGAGCGAAACAATAGTTCAAAAAAGTGTAGTGTGTAGAAAAATGGATGAACGTATGGCTTGAGCGTAATTCA
>WQSB01000145.1 GCA_009788085.1 Defluviitaleaceae bacterium | reverse complement strand
GGCAACTAGAAAGGCGAGAATTCGTGCAGATGATTAAATCTGCAAGCGAATTCCCGCCTTTCTTTGTCGCCCCAGCCGACACGACCGTGAGCAAACGAAGCAATCACGGGGTTTTCGGGCTCAGCGCACCGCTGATACCCGGTCCTTTTAGCGAGACGGCCCCTGAAATCTCTATTTCCTTGTAGCCATCTCCAAAATCTGATTGCTGCGTTTGATAAAATTGGTCATTTGCTCGGTGGGGAGAGGCTTGTGACTCAGCATAGCCAAATCGAATAAATGCTTTGCGATAAGCTCCACGTCGTCTTTTCGGGCGGAGTCGGCCTGTATCTCCAAAAGCGATTTTACCATGGAATTATTCCGGTTTAGAACCAGAGTCAATTCATCCTCAAACATGCCGGGCATTCCCCCGCCGAACATTTTTGACATCTCCTGCATACGCCGGGATTGCTCGGAAAGCAATATTATTGAAGATATGTCTGCGGATTTCAGGGATTCGACGCTGACTTTCAGCTTAGTGTCTCCCAAAATTTCGCGGAACTTAGCTTCCAGTCCCTCGGGCTGGGCGGAGTCTGCATCCGCAGGCACGGCATCCTTTAACGCCTCGGTGATGTCCGCGTCAATGCGGACGAATTTGATTCCCGGCTCATACATTTCCAAGTAACTGACAAACGGCGTGTCCAAGTTGGTGGCAAGCAGAACCGCCGCCAGCCCTTGGTCCTTGAACATTTGAATATATTGCGATTGCAGCTGCTCATTTGATACATAAAAAACCGTCTTTTTGGCCGTGCCGGAAGAAGCGGATTCACCGTCCGCGCCGGGGTCTTCCACAGATGCGTTTTCAGTCGTAAATTCCTCCAGCGTTTGGTGCTTGCCTTCGGTGGTTTTATATAAAACGCTTCCTTTTATTTTGTCGTAAAGCTCGCGTTCCTTTATGCAGCCGTACTTAATAAACGGGGCGATATCGTCCCAATATCCGTTGTAGGCCTCGCGGTCTTTTTTAAAGAGACCGTTCAGCTTGTCCGCCACCTTGCGAGAAATATATCCGGACATCTTTTTAACCGTCGCGTCATTTTGTAAAAATGAACGGGACACGTTAAGCGGCAGGTCCGGACAGTCCATTACACCTTTTAGCAAAAGCAAGTATTCCGGAATAACTTCCTTTATATTGTCCGCCACAAAAACTTGGTTGTTAAACAGCTTCACTTGACCTTCGATATATTCGAGGTCGTGCTTCAGCTTGGGGAAATAAAGTATACCTTTTAGCCGGAAAGGATAATCCATATTCAGGTGAATCCAGAAAAGCGGGTCGTTGAAGTCTGTAAAAACCTTGTGGTAGAAAGCTTTATACTCCTCGTCCGTGCATTCGTTGGCGGGCTTGAGCCACAATGGAGAGATGTCATTGATAGGCTTCGGAGGCTCTTTCTCATCTGTTGCGGTTTCTTCTGAATCAGCAGCTTTTTCCTCATCCGCCGGGGGTTTTATTTCGTCAACGAAAATAGGCACAGGCATAAAGCCGCAATATACAGCCAAAATCGAGCGGAGCTTGTACACATCCAAAAATTCTTCGCCGCTTTCGCCTATATATAATGTAATGGTTGTGCCCCGGGTAGCTTTATCGCTGGCTTCCATGGAGTACTCTATTCCACCCTCGCAAATCCAGCGGGCGGCCTCCGAGTCTTCCTTATATGAAAGACTATCAATTTTCACCTTGTCACTTACCATAAACGACGAGTAAAAACCCAACCCAAAGTGGCCTATGATTTCGCTGGACGTGTCGGTTTTGTCCTTATATTTTTCCAAAAACGCACTGGCTCCGGAAAAGGCGATTTGGTTGATATATTCCCGAATTTCGTCGGCGGTCATGCCGATGCCATTGTCGTCAAAAATTATTTGCTTGTTGGCCTTGTCCACCTTTACATTAATTGCGTAGTTCTCGTCGTCGGGAATGTTTTCCACAATACCCATGTCCACGAGCTTTTTCAGCTTAGTGATGGCGTCCGCTCCGTTGCTGACAAGCTCGCGCACAAAAATGTCCATGTCCGAATACAGCCATTTTTTGATAATCGGCAAAATATTCTCGCTGTGAATGGATAGATTTCCTGTTTCCATCTGTTTGTCACTCCTTAACGATTATGTCCAAATGAATCCGTATAAAATCGTAGCTACCACTACCAATATCCCGCCTATTGCCGCTTCAAGGGGAACAAGCTTTAGTCTCTCTTTTACGTCCATCCTCATGCTTTCCTTGCTGGCAAGGAAAATATTCCCGTGTGGCATAACGTCAATAAATACGCAACCGGCGTGCAACATAACAGCAGCTGACACAGCCGACACACCAAACCCGACTATGGTGTCGGAAAAAATTTCGGTGGCCAGCATTGCCCCCGTAACAGCCGAGCCGGTGGCGGAGGCCAGCATCGCGCTTGAAACCGGTGCCAGTATCATACCGGGCAGGCCCAGCGCGACTATACCATCAGCCAGCATGGCGGGCACGGCCGAATTGGTAATAAGCCCACCCACGGCCCCGGCTCCGATTAGCATAAGTACAACAGGCATCATCCGCAGTACGCCTGCGTTGATGTACGCCCTAAGATTTTTGCCTTTACCCATAATCACCGCACCGCACACGCCTGCGATAGGCAGAATAAAGAATGCGTCAATCTGAAAATTCGCCAGAAAATCTATGCCAGCAATCCTTCCGATGGGACTGATTATTAACAGAGCCACGGCAATGGCAGGGCCCGAAATAGCCCTGGCAAAGGAGGGCAGCTCAGCCCCTTCCTTGACCCCTTCCAGGTCCGCGTCCGTAGCCTTGGAGCCTTTATTTATAAACCTGCCCGCAACAAGCACCGTTGCGACCAAGGCAAACATCGCCGGTATAAATCCGCCAATCATTACATCGCTGAGAGCCAAATTAAAACCGTCGGCCACGGCCACGGCATTTGGGTTTGGTGAAATGACATTGCCAGCTTTCGAACCGCCCGAAAGAGCCAGCAGCAAAGCCATTTTGGAAATGCCGGTTTTTTGCGCTACTGCCAAGGCAAGAGGCGAAAGCATTACGATACTGATGGTATTAAAAATCCCAACCGCAGTCAGAATCATACAGGCCAGAGCCATGGCCAGCACCGCACGTTTTGAACCCAGCTTATCAACTATGGTTCTGGCAATCACTTCGGCCGCGCCGGATTCAATCAGCACTCCGGCCAACACACCGGCGGCGATAATCCTTACGTTTACCGGCATCATAGTGGCGGTTCCCGCAATAATTACATTCGTCAAAGTGCCTCCAAGGGACGCTCCCCCCGCCAGCGCACCCACTACCGCACCCGTAAACAGCGAAATAGAGGGGCTAATCTTTAATGTAATCATTGTGACTGCAACAACTAAACCTATTATTACGCCAATAAAATGAATCTCCATAATATCCTCTTTCCTACATATTCCACACCGGGCAATTGTCGTCGGGGATTTTATCAGACACACAGCCAACTGTCAAGAAAATGAACGACTCTCCAAGGCAAAGTCTCCCAGGGCAAGAGCATTTATTTTATGAAAACGAAATCAACAATTTATCCAACACATCTTTATTCAGTCCAATCATTTTACATATATTAAGGGCGTCCCGGGGAGGCAAAGTGTCGGGGCCGGCTTCAACTAAGGCATAATCCATGTGCGCCGTGATAGCGGAAACGCTTTTTTCCGCGTCTTGGGAGGTTTTGGGAAGGCTGAGCCCCGCTACTTGATAATGCTTAAATTTTTGCGAAACAACCCTGTCGTAATGGGTGGTCATAACAGAAATCGAGTCTGACTCCGACAAATATGACGCCACCCCTCTGACAATGGCCGCGCCCTCTTCGGGATTTGTGCCCCGGGCAAATTCGTCCAAGGCGATGAACAGAAAATCCCTCCGCTTGGAAATCTCATTAAAGCGTTGGATTTCCGCGCCAAAACCGGATAACCCACGGCCTATGTCCGGCATGTCCTCGGAGATGAGATAAATTCCGTCAAACAGCGGAATTTCGGCGTCTTTGGCAAAAATAAAAAATCCCAGCTGGCAAAGTACTGTGTTCAAAACTGCGGTTTTCAGCGCGACGCTTTTTCCGCCCATGTTCGCACCGGTTATAATGGTTACGCCCTTGTCCATGGAGATGGATATTCTTGTCATTTCCTTATTTATAAGGGCGTCCTCAACGTAGGGATTCCACATGTTTTGCAAAGAAAGCACTTCCCCGCCTCCGATTTTTGGACGCACGGCATCGTATTCAAGGGCAAGCCTCGCCTTTGCTATTGTGAAATCCAAAATCCCAATATTGTCCATGTTGGATAAGAATACCGGGATATGCTCTCTTAGTTTCCCTGCCAGCTCTTCCAAAACCCGACTCTCTTCAGCGGTTTCTTTTTCTACAAGCGCGAAGCGTTCTGAGGAAAGAATATCCAGTGCCTCAACACGCTGTTTTTCTTTCCTGATTTCTTGAAGCTTGGGGGAGTCCAGAGTAAAAGCAGCTATGCGTTGCCCCTCCGGGTCGAGTATGGCCAAAGCCTCGTCCATGGGCTGCAAATGAATTCTGGCTAGAGGTGATTTTCTAAACAGTCTGCCATAAGAGCGAAGCAATTTTTCAAAATTCAAGAGAAAATATTTAATTTCAAAAAGCTCCACCTGACTAAAAATTCGCGTGTTACAAACAGACCTTCGGATATTTTTAAACGCCCACAAAAGGTGGCTCAATTCTTCCAGTCCGTCTTTTTTTAAAATCGGGATTATTTTTTCTATATTGTCAAAGCAGATTAAAGCCTCCTCCCGGTTGCGGAAGGGAGTGAGCTGCTTCATTTTTTCAACGCCAAAGGGCGAGGCAGGGCTTAGGCGGCTTAAAATAAAATTCAGCCCTGTGGTCTCCATTTGGGAATTATCCAAACCAAGCATAGTAATCTCCTTTGGTTACGGTTCAAAGTAAAACAATTCTTCAAACTTTTTGTCAAGGGCTATACACAGAATGAAAGCTAACTTTGCTGTAGGGCAAAACTGCCCTGTTTCTATGGAACTTATGGTGTTTCTGGATACTCCAACCAATTCAGCCAATGCCGCTTGGGAAAGGTTTTTTTCTGCCCTTGCTACTTTCAGCTTGTTTTTTAATACAATTTCATCTTTCATTTTATCCCCACCACTCTTGGAGAATGCCTATATTCCACACGAATAAAAAGGCGAAGAAGCCTCCCTGAATGACACCAAAAAGAACTACACCTGCAATATACCTTTTTTGCTTGAAATAACGATATTTAGCAAGAAATTCTCCAAAGCAATACGCACCATAAATTGCAAGTATTGCAAATACAACAAGACATTGCCCAACAAACGTAGAAAAGAGAATCAAAGCAACGCCGACACCGCCGGTATAGTAATTACCCATCTTTACTCCTTCGTTTATCGCATATTCCATGCCCTCGTCCTGTTGTGACTGCCTGCTCTTCGCCAAAATTTCCTCTTTACGGTTGCCATTGCTGTTTTCCGCTAGATTGCTCATAAAACTACCTCCAAGTATTATGTTATTTTTGACAAGTGTTCTTGTCAACACAAACATACCATATGCAAAGTTTACTTGTCAATAGTTTTCTGCTTCTACCCTTTTTGCAAATGGACAATCTGAATATGTCCTTTTGCCATTGTGTTAATCAGCCTAAATCCAAAACTTGAAAAGGTATTTACAATCTCCTTTGATGTATAAAATTTTACATCGCCATCTTTTAATAGCGGCAGAAAAATATTTGCAACTTGCCTTATTCCAAGGGGCAAATACACCTCCGCTATGTAAAGACTTCCGCTTGCCTTTAGCAGTCGTTTAGCTTCAGCGGCGAAAGCATTTACATTCGGAAAATGATGATATGCTGCACAAACAGTAATGATGTCCATTGAATTATCATCAAATGGAATCTTCTCGCAGTCCGATACAACAAACCTCAATTTTGAATAACGTGAAGTTGCGTTTTTTATCATTTGCGAAGATATGTCTGTACCAAATCCTTGTATGGATTTTAGCGTAGCAATTCTTGACAAAAGTGTTCCATTGCCGCAACCAACATCTAAAACCGAATCACCATCTTTAACGGATACAGTATTCAGTAAAAGAGTTTTGAATTTTTCCGTAAATTTTCCGTCATGCGTATTGTCGTAATTGTCTGCTTTTTTATCGTAGGCTTTTATATTTTTTTCGTTAAATTTATTCATGAAACCGCTCCTTTGCGTTGAAATCCATAAGGATATCATATACAGGAAGTTGAACAGCTTCTTTCATTTTTTCCAAAAATATTTGAGGATTATAACCGACGTGGTACGGAGAAAGGGGATTAACCGTAAGCCCGACTAAGCGAATGGGATTTAACACAGCCAGCTCCGCTTTCTTGACTTGCAGTTTTTCATAAGTATTGGGCTTTATGAAAATTTTGCTGGGGTCTTCCGCGATGATTACGGTGGGGTCGGAGCTTGGATTAACAAAATCTTTGGCCCATGCGTCGGTAACGGCACCGCGTTTAAATACATACCCCGGCACAGGCTTTTCTCGCTTTAGCTTTTCCAAAATTGCCGCATCCTCGAATTTCGGCAAGGTAAGCAGCGTCACCGTATGGCGCGTTTCCTCAATTGTTTTGCTCATACTCCGACTGTAGCTTGCGCCTGTGCAAAGAATGGCCGCTTCGGTAACGGAAGGACTTGCAAGGGTTTTCCGGCCTACCGCACCGTCCACCAGTATTTTGTCGGCGGGGATTTTTTGCAATAAACCCGCCAATTGGGCCGTCATTGAAGGGCCACCCAACTGCACAAAGCCTCCCGAAAGAGCCCGCACAGCAACAACACGCCCAAAAGGCGTGTTAATCTCTGTTGACATTATTATTTCCTTAGTAATATCGCAGTGGTGCAGCAGATTTTCTGCGGTTGCTATAATTGTGCCCTGATGCACAAAAATCCGCGGTTTGTCCGTGTTTGTAACGATGTCCACGGTTTCGCCGTCTCGGCCTATGCTTGTAAGCCCAAGCTGAATATTCTCCCGGCGAAAAGCTTCGATTAGATAATTCAGTGTGGTTGTCTTGCCGGCATTTTTTGCCATACCTATAATGGAAATTGTACGATAGGGACGTATCAGTTCCTCCAACGAAACGCACAGTTCCTTCATGCTGAAAGCTCACTTGTCAATGGCTCGTTTATTAGCATCTCGCCCGCAAAAAATGTAACCGCCTTGCCCCCGATTTTCACACGGTCGTTTTCGGCGCGGCAATGTAGTTTTCCTCCCCGCTTGGAAATCTGCAACGCGGTAAATTCGGCCTTGCCTGTCACGCCTTGCCAGTAGGGCGTAAGAAGCGTATGGGCAGAACCCGTAACAGGGTCTTCGTTGATTCCAAATTTGGGAGAAAAATAGCGGGACACAAAATCAATCCC
>WQSB01000144.1 GCA_009788085.1 Defluviitaleaceae bacterium | reverse complement strand
ATATTTTTCTTCTGTTAAGTTTAATATTCTTTTTTCGTTGTCCATGCTTCACATTATATCTCATTTTTTTCTTCCTGCACAGGTTTTAGGACAGGTCTAGTAACGAGGGACTTAAATACAGAGATTTGATGGAGCGAAATATTTCATATGCCTTTGTAGATGAGCTTAATGCTGAACATCGCCGCCCGCTTGCGGTTACTGTGTTTATCATGGATGGGTTTGACCTATCGCAATCCACTGGTTGAGGAATACTTTGGCGACTTAGTCTGGGACAGAGCCCCAATAGCCGACAGGTCAGTTCCAGCTGTTATAACCCTGCCCGAGTTAGACCCCAATATGCGCGTAGTCCGCTTTGTAATCGAGGATACAGCCTATACAGTTGACCGCATCCCCCATGAAAGCGATGTGGCTCCATTCATAGACCCTGCCTATGAGCGCACGATGGTTCCCCTTCGTTATGTAGTGGAAACATTTGGTGCAACCATCGGCTGGGATGGTAGGAATTTGGCTGTGTATATCTATCAGCCTGTAAATCCTGGTCAATCATCCATCGGAAAGCTTGCATCAACTTCATTTTTCACGAGTAAATGTCAAACATCAGGTATTTAAGTCCGCCGTTCATTTGGGGCAATCAGCTTACAGCCCTGAATGTTTCAGGCAGAGAAAGCCTATAAAGCTTGAACGTGCAAAACAAGTTTGGGCTTTTTGTGTGGCAAGGAGAGTGCGTCATGGGTATAGCGTTTTCAGTTGAAAACGGTGAAGTCGAGCGAGTGCCGCGACTGCGGAGTTTTTGCGTGATGACTGAGCCCATTTTCAACGGAAACGTCTATAGTTTTATTTATCCAAAAAAATGACCATACTTTAACATATAAAACTCCGAAATGTAATGCGTTTGTAATTGCTTTCGGGCAATAATAATGGTGTAATTATTATGTTAAAGGAGGTGCTTCCACGATGCGGACTAAGCAGAGGATTAAACCAATGGTTTTTGTGGCTTTGCTTGTTGTTGGCGTTTTTTTGGTGTCTGCGATAATTCCCACGATGGTTTTGGCGCGGCCAGGTATCCTCTATGAAAACGGTGCGCGTACGGATACACCCGCACGGAGCCGCGTTTGGAACGATGATATGCTTTCGGAAAGAAGACTAAACCGCCGAATATATGGTTTGGACATTCTTAATCCAGTCCCCGATATGACTCCCGCCTTTGGTGAGGGGTATGTTTTGATAAATCAGCAAATCAATGAAGTTGTAACCCAAATAATCAACGAGGCCAGCCGGGTGAGAGCCCGGGGCGTAGCCTTTGACTTTGACCACCATGTATCCGGGGACGTTGTCTCCATTGTTATATATGCCGATGTTTCGGCCACTCCCCAGCGAATGCTGGTGCGCAGCGTGAACTTCAGCCTGAATGACGGAAGAGTCCTCTCCATGAATGAAGCCATGGGGGAAAAAATCGTGCCCCTGACCGAGCGTCTTCTTGTGGAGAGAATCCGCCGTGACCCGGCGCGTTATTACGCCGCGCTTTATGCCCCGCTGGAAAGTCAGGCTTTCTTTGTGACAGACGCGGAGCTGGTGCTCTTATTTGATGGCCTGCGTCTTTCTTCGGCCTATGGCGGGATAGACAGCATCCGCCTGACACGCAGAAATATCCGTGTCACTACAATTGCCCGTAGCGATTACCGAGTACACATTAATGGCTATCGCCTTATGTTTATTCCCGCCGGGGACGTCGTGAAAGCCCTTGGGTATGAAGCCGTATGGGTTGGAGAAGACAACCGCGTGGATATCCGGCGCAACAATCGCACGATAATTCAGTTTTGGCCGGGCAGCCCGTACAGCCCGGGCGAGAATCGTTATGTCCTGGCGGGCGCGGCACAGCCCCGCACTCTTGAGGCCGCCCCAAGGATGTATAATAACCGCGCCTATGTGCCAATCACCTTCTTCGAGCAGCTTCTCCCCCTCACAACCTACAGTATATGCCCTGATGCGGGAAGTATCACTTTCCTCGCTTACTTGGAATGACATTTCGTATCCACCATTTGACATAACAGGTGATTTCATGTATAATTACTTGATTTCGCAGAAACTCCAAGAAAGGGGGTATTTAATAGGGTTTGCAAAATACTACTTTTAAGGAGAGGTGACGCACTTGTTTGACAGAAACGATGTGTTCCATGTAAGGAGCGACATTCAAAGGATTATCGGAAGCAAGGTAAGACTTGAAACCAACAAAGGCAGGCATAAATCGGTAATAAATAAAGGAATCGTTTCAAATGTTTACCCCAGTATTTTTACAGTTCAATGTGATGGACCGGACGCCTCCAGGAAGCTGAGCTTCAGCTATACCGATGTATTAACCAATACCGTCGAAATTACGCTGTGCGATTAAATAATAATAGGAATATCAATAAAACCTCCGTCATATAGTGTCATGAGACATTTGTGAATGGAGGTTTTTTAAATGGCCGAACTGGTAAGGGAGCAGGTGTTTTTAGATCAATCGGTGGGCAACGAAGAGGTTCAGATTATGCTGGAAGGCGACCTGATTGTCCCGGATATAAAACCCGACATGGCTCTGCTTTTGCAGACAGAAGAGCAGCTGATTATCGACCGCACAGAGGCCGGCGCGGACAGAGTAAACTACGTGGGCCGGCTGAATTTGAGTGTGCTGTATGTGGCTAAGGCGGCGGATAAGTCCGTGCACGCGATTTCATTGTCGCGCCCGCTGGACGATTTTATCAACTTGGACGGGGCCACAAAGGACATGTGGGCACGTGCCAAGGGCACCATTGCCAACATCGACTATCGTGTGGTAAACGACCGCAAGGTGAATTACCGCGCCGTAGTAAACATTTCCGTGGCCGCCGAACGCAGCGATGCCCACGAAATGGTAGTACATATCCACGATGTCCCGGAAAATCAATTGCTAAAGTCGAATCTTAACATTAACCGCACAATCGAGAACCGTGTAGACCGCTTCATGGTAAAGGACCATCTGCCACTGCCCTCCTCGAAGCCCAATATCCGCGAAATCTTGCAGGTGACGGCGGGGATTACAAACCAAGACGTGCGTCTGGCCGCGGGCAGGGTGAACCTCTCCGGCGAGCTGTCCTTAACCACCCTTTACTGCGGCGACACCGACGACAGTCTCATCGAGTTCATGGAGAGCGAGCTGCCCTTCAACGGCTCTATAGACATTTCCGGTGCGCGGGATGATATGTTTGCCGACGTTTTTTTACAGGTATTAGACCAAAACATCACCGTACGTCCCGACGACGACGGCGAAGACCGCGTGCTGGAGGTGGAAATTTCCGTCGGAGTGGAAATGAAGGTTTACAGCACGGAGACCTTTCCCATCCTTGAGGACGCATATATCATTAACCGGCAGCTGACCCTTTCGAAAACCATGGTGCGTTATCCACGGATGGTGTGCCTAAACCGCAACCAGACCAATGTCAAGGATATCGTGACTTTGGGAAGTGCCGTACCCGACATGCTTCAGGTTTTCCGCGTCAAGGGCACCGCCCACATGGATGAGGTCAAAATAATCGAGGATAAAATTGTCGTTGAGGGCGCGATAAATACAGACATTCTCTATGTGGCAGAAAGTGACGCCACGCCGCTGGCCAGCTTCCGCACGGTCATCCCCTACCGCCAGGTAATCGAGGCCAAGGGCGCGGACTCGTCCATGCGCGCGGATGTTGACATCTCCATCGACCATGTGGCCTTTAATATGCTGAGCCCCCGTGAGGCCGAGGTCCGTTTCCTTCTCACCTTTAACACCCGCGTCGTCGAAGAAGAGGAAACCCGCATCGTAGGCGACATAACCTTTGCCGACCTGGACCCGGCAGCTCTGGCCTCACAAGCCAGCATGACCGTATACATTGTTCAGCCCGGCGATAACCTGTGGAAAATCGCCAAACGCTACAATACCCCCTTGGATGAGCTCCTCTCCGTAAACGATATCGAACATCCCGGCAGAATCGCCCCCGGCCAGAAGCTACTGATACTAAAAAGAGGCATCTAACGCCGAAGCATACAAAAAGCGGGCCCGTGTTTGAGAATTCAGACACAGGCCCATTTGATTTATCGGTGTTTGTTATTACTTGCCAATTCCCTATAACTATTTTGTGTTTGCAAACCAAGGCGTGTGGCACTCAAATGTGGATTGCGGAATGACTGCGAAGCCAAGCGGTGCATTACAGCGGTCAGAAAAACGAGCGTTCGCAACGGCGTCAACCGTTAGGCGAATGCCGATTTTCACCGATGTACCAACCGCGTGAAGGCGTAGCTAGAGTGAAGCAACCGCATCTGAGTGCCACACCCAACCGCCGCCCACCCCAAATTAGACTCACGTGTGCTGGGGCGTGGCGTTTATTGACAATCCTTCGGCCCTAGACGTATACTGTTCCTGTACATAAAGAGCTGGGGGTGTTTTCATGAAAAATGTTAGTATTAAGGTGAAGCTGGGCCTTGTGATGGGCATTATTATTGCCGTGGCGATGTCCTTGACGGTAGTTGCGCGGGCGATGAATGAGCATAGCAGCCGGCTGACAATTGCGGAGGACAAACTGGCGAACAATGTTTTTATGACGATGGTAGTGTTTGACGTAATGGCTGCGAGCCCGAGAATAAGCCGTATTTTTGACGTGCCTTATGAAACGGGTAATTTTTTTACACTTATTGTAGACCTGCACGGGCGAGTGATTTTTTCCCACAGGGATGAGTATGTAGGCAGAAACATTGTGGATTTAAACATTGCCGAAGCAGTAACGGACGTGCCGATGGACGAAATGTTTGAATATGTTTCGGAGGTTACGGGCAATAGAGAACTGGCGTTTGCGTCGTCGGCTGCGGAGATTCAAGAGGGCTGGTTTATTATGAGCGGCGTGGACAGGGATTCCGCAACCGCAACCACCGGGGAAATAATAGTTGCGGTGGCCCCCACGGTAATCGGGATTTCGCTGGGGACGGTGCTTATGCTGTTTATGGTGGTGAGAATGCTTAGGCCGCTGAAATCCCTGACTGACAATGCCAAGGAAATCTCCAGGGGTAATGTTGCCGTGAATCTAAAAACCGATTCCGGTGATGAAATGGGGCTGCTTTCCCGGGCATTTATGGGAATCGTCGCAAGCTTGAACACCATGACCGAGGAAATAAAAAACAATGAGCTGAAAATACGCCACGGCGACTTGAACCACTCCATCGAAAATTTTGAGATGGAGGGTATTTTCAAGGAAATTTTGACGGGGGTTAATTCCGTCACGGAGGAGCTGATGGAATATCTGGCAGCCGTCAACTCGCCGATTATCGTTATCGACAAGGAATACCGCTTAATGTTTATCAACACCATGGCCGCGAAATTGTCTCGGAAGGACCCCCGTGAAGTAACCGGGCAGGACGCGGAGCTGTTCTTTGGCTGTGATATTTCGCTGATTCCGGCGGTTTCGCGATGCGTAAATACCGGCGAAAGAGGCACGGATACCGAGCTGCAATTCCAATTAGCCCCCGACACTCTGTTTGAAATGGACCTTCAGACCGTACCCTGCAAAACCAAAAGCGGGGAAATTGTAGCGGTGGCCATTTTTCTCGCGGACTTTACGGAAATCCGCCAAAGTACACGCCACGACGCAAAACTAAATGACTATCGTAACGCTCAGTCGGCCAAGCTGACACAGTCAATTGCCGCAGCTTTCGAGCAGGGCAACCTGGAGCTGACCATTCCGCCCAGCGAATTCGACAACGACACGAAGGCTATCGCCGCGGAATACAAAAACGTGGAGGACATTTTGCAAAAAAGCGTGGGTACAATCAAGGGCTATATCGACGAGCTGACCGATACCCTCCACGCCATGAGCCGCAAGGACTTTGACAGGAAAATCACAAGTGAATATACCGGGGACTTTACGGCTATCAAGGATTCGGTAAATATCATTTTAAACGATATGAATACGGTGTTGAGCGAGCTGCTGGGCTCCACCATGCAGGTGCGCAACGGAACACGGCTTATTTCCGATTCGGCGCAGAAAATCGCCGGAAGCGTCGGGCAGCAGGTGGATGCCATGTCCGATATCAGCCGCTCTGTAAGCACCGTGGCTGAGCAGGTGAACGCCAACATGGAAACCGTAGAAGCCGCCGCTGCTTCATCGGCCGAGGCGCGTCAAAGCGCGGACCGCTCTAATGTGCAAATGAAGGAAATGCTTGCCGCCATGGAGGAAATCCGCACCAGCTCAAACACAATCGCCAATATAATCAAAACCATTGAGGATATCGCGTTTCAAACCAACCTGCTGGCCCTTAACGCCTCCGTAGAGGCTGCCCGCGCCGGGGAACACGGCAAGGGCTTTGCCGTTGTGGCCGAAGAGGTACGCAACCTGGCCGCCCGCAGTGCCGACGCCGTGCGGGAATCCTCCGCCCTTATTCAGACTTCCTTGGAAAAGGTAGACTCCGGCGCGATGATTGCCGAGGCAACCGCCGATACCCTGGGCAAAATCATGCGGGCCGTTTCTTCCATTGACAGCACCGTCGGGCAAATCACCGCCTCCTCGGTTGAGCAGACCCGCGCAGTCACAACAATTGAGCAGGCCGTCTCGTCTATTAACCAAATGATAAAACAAACCTCCGATGAGGTGCAGCAAAACGCCGCCACCACACAGGAGGTCACATCTCAAGCCGAGGTTTTACAAAGCATGGTTGCCGAATTTAAATTGCGCAGATAGTTGGAGCGATGTTGCGGCAAAAAGCGCGGTCATGCTCTACAAAAATCATGGTGGGCTGATATTCCGCCAGCAACTCCTCGATTTGAATGCGTGAGAGGATATCAATATAATTTAACGGCTCGTCCCAAATGTAAACATGTGCTTGTTGACAGAGGCTTCTGGCAATAAGCACTTTTTTCTTTTGGCCGGAGCTGTAATCGCCCATGTCCTTTTCGAGCTGCACCCGGGAGAAATCCAGTTTGCGCAGAATCGCCTTAAACAGCGATTCGTCGATATTTTGCTGCCGGGCGTAGTCGGTTAAATTCCCGGCCAGAAAGCCCGCATCCTGGGATACATATGAAATAATCAGGCGGCTGCCGATGTGAATACTGCCAGTGTGGGGGATTTCCTCGCCCATTTGGCCATGGCCGCCGCATTTTTCAACGATTAGCTTCAGCAGGCTACTCTTCCCGGAGCCGTTTCCGCCAAGAATCGCCAGCCTGTCGCCCTGGCTTAAAGTGAAGCTAATATCCCTGCAAATTTCGCGGTCGCCATAAACCACGGAAACCCCGGCAAGCTCGATAAGCCGGGAGGTGTGATATTCCAGCGGATGAATTTTCAGCTTGTCCGCCGTTTCGATGTTTTTTAATAGCTGGGATTTTTCGTCCACGGCCCGCTCCTGCCGCCGGGCTATTGCCTTGCTGCGCTTCATCATTTTGGCAGCTTTGGCCCCGATGTTCCCTCGGTCAACCGGCCCCTGTCCTATTTTCGTCGCTTCAATTTTGTCCGA
>WQSB01000143.1 GCA_009788085.1 Defluviitaleaceae bacterium | reverse complement strand
TGCTTGCTTGCTTGCTTGCTTGCTTGCTTGCTTGCTTGCTTGCTTGCTTGCTTGCTTGCTTGCTTGCTTGCTTGCTTGCTTGCTTGCTTGCTTGCTTGCTGAAAATTGTAGCACAATTCGGCACGTTTTTCAAGCCCCCTCGGCTCTTTTTCCTCACCTCTGAAGTATAGCACAGGCCAAACCGATATTGCAAATAATTTACAAAAATGTTTAGTAGAGTAAATTATCATACTAAAATACATGGCTGTCGGCTCGTTTACAGCATAAATACGGCGTTTTGCCATGTAGAAAGGGGTAGCTTTATTAATTTACATAGTCTTTGTGGGCTTCCTCGTATTTCCTAAGTGCTTCTCTTTCGTCCGGGTCTAGTTCAAGCATATCCAGACTTTTTATTTTATTAATGGTGTCTTTTGTCATTCGGGCTACATCTTCCGAGCTGTAGTGAATAGTGATGGAATAGCCATGCTTTCTTATTTTTTCGGCATAAGGGTTGCGGCGAGCTTTTGAGAAGTCGGTTATTTCAGGAATATCACTGGTGTCAATATTTTCATAATTCATAACATTACCTCCTATATTTAGCTTGTTCCATTTTAGTTGCTTTTCTTGCAGATATTATCCGTATTACAGAACTATCGCTTCTATAGCAATGACAAACTGTTAACAATCGTAAATTCCCGCTTATACCAATAATTTTGAATCTCTCTTCATCTTGTGAATGGTCATCGTCATCAAAAACAGCGGCTCTGTCGTCACGGAAAACCGTAGCAGCTTCTTTGAATGGGATACCATGCTTTTCTATGTTATGCAAACCCTTAGCTGTATCCCACTCAAACTGCTGACCGTGGAATAAATATGTTTCCGTTGGCATATAAACCTCCCTCTTGTTTGGGCAACTGAGAAAAATCTGTTTCTTTGCGTTCAGGTACAATACCTATAAGTTTATGGTCGCCGTCATTTCGCTTGAAAACGCCTATTATTTTTATAGGCACTCCATCTACAATGCAATCTATGTTCGGCTGCCGATATGTTGATTATACCATGAGCATAACAACAATTAAACTCTCTGCTTTCAGAAACCCCTTGAAACCCCCTTGACGAAACTCCAAACACTTTTAATTTAGGTTTTTCACTCATATAATGAAGCACTCTTGTTACCCAAAGGGCATTTGACATCATCTTAGATGCGATTTACAATGCATTTAAGGTGATTTTTTTGAAAGTAATTGTAATTGCCGGGGCGACGGCCAGCGGGAAATCCGCGGCGGCGGCGGCACTGGCGCGAAAATTGGACGGCGAGGTAGTTTCTGCGGATTCCATGCAGGTGTACCGCCACATGGATATCGGCACGGCTAAGCCCACCTGCGATGAAATGCAAGGCATTCCGCATCATCTGCTGGATGTTGTGAATCCTTGTGAGCCGTTTTCTGCGGCAAGGTATAGGGAGCTGGCCGAAGACGCCATCCGGGATATTCATAACCGAGGCAAAACACCGATTCTGGCCGGGGGAACGGGCTTTTATATAAACGCCGTGTTATACGGTGTGGAGTTTTCTGACGTCGCCCATAAGGAAGAATCGGAGCTGCGGCAGCGTTTTACCGGCCTGGCCCACGAAAAGGGCGCGGAATATCTGCATGGACTGTTGTGCGAGAAAGACCCGGAATACGCCGCCGGCGTTCACCCCAATAATATCAAGCGTGTGGCCCGGGCGTTGGCATATAACGAATCCACGGGCCGCCGATTTTCCGACTATAATGCGGCACAAAAAGCCAATCGACTTCTGTTTGATACAAGTTACTGTGTCCTGACTATGAACAGGGACATCCTTTACAGCCGTATAAATGACCGCACAATAGCCATGTTTCGGGCCGGCTTGGAAGACGAAGTGCGCGGTTTATTAAACAATTATCACGAAGGGCTTGCGGCCATGCAAGGAATAGGCTATAAAGAAACGGTAAAATTAATAAAAGGCGAATACACTTTGCCCGAAGCCATATCCGCCATACAGCAATCCACTCGCAATTACGCAAAGCGTCAGGAAACATGGTTTCGCCACCAAGCCTCCGCAGCGCAGATGCTAAACGCAGAGGGCAAAACCCCGTCGGAAATAGCAAAGGAAATAAGTAGGAGGATTTATGTTTTATGAGTATTTGAAAGGCCACATGGGAATTAGCCCCCAAGTGGCCAATTTTGTGGCAGAAACAGAGGCATCGCTGACCGCACAATTTTCCAAGGCGGACGAGATTGCCGCCGTAAACCAATTGAAAATTCTCAAGGCCATGCAGCAGTCGCGTCTCAGCGACACGTTTTTTAACGGCTCTACGGGTTACGGCTACAACGATGAAGGCCGAGAGGCCCTGGAGGAAATTTTCACACGGATTTTTAAAGCGGAGGCGGCACTTGTGCGCCCGCAGCTTGTTTCGGGGACCCACGCGCTGGCGGCGGCTTTGTTTGGGAATTTGCGCCCCGGCGATACGCTGCTTTCCCCCGTGGGGCGGCCCTATGACACCTTGGAGGCAGTGATTGGAATTCGTCCGGAGGCAGGTTCGCTGGCGGAATACGGCATTTCATACCGGGAAGCCGGCCTCACCCCCGACGGCAAATTCGATTACGACGTTATCCACGAAGCCTTAAATGAATCCCCCAAAATGGCCACGATTCAACGCTCGAAGGGGTACTCCTGGCGGCCGTCCTTCACGGTGGAGGAAATCCGCGAGCTGATTCAATGTATACGAGCACGCTCTCCGCATACAATAATCCTTGTGGACAACTGCTATGGAGAATTTGTGCAAGCGGACGAGCCCGTCGAAGCCGACCTGCTGGCCGGCTCGCTAATCAAAAATCCCGGCGGCGGCATTGCCCCAGGCGGCGGATATGTCGTGGGCAAGCGGGAATTTGTCGAAAACGCGGCGCGAAGGCTGACCGCACCCGGCCTCGGCGGCGCGGTAGGCCCGATGCTGGGAATGACGCGGACGCTTACGCAGGGGCTGTTTATGGCCCCGCAAGCCGTTTCATCCGCAGTAAAAGGTGCGATTTTGGCCGCTGCCGTATTCTCGCGGCTGGGCTTTGACGTAAACCCGCTCGCAGACGCCCCGCGCTCCGACATTGTGCAGGCCATTAAGCTTAATGCCCCCGAAAAAGTTCTCGCGTTCTGCTGGGGCATTCAAAAAGCCGCCCCTGTGGACAGCTTCGTCACCCCCGAACCCGCGCCGATGCCCGGCTACGCCCACGGGGTAATTATGGCCGGCGGCACGTTTATCCAAGGCTCATCCATCGAGCTTAGTGCCGACGCCCCCATGCGCGAGCCATACATCGTGTATTTTCAGGGCGGCCTGACTGCGCCGCATTCCTTCGCGGGGGTTGTGTTCGCGCTGGATGCGATGTTTAAAAAGGGCAGCTTTACATTATGATTGTTGAAAACAAATAATGGAGAAAGTGTGAAAAATCCGCTTGCGGATTTTTTGCACCAACAGATTTGTGCCGCCGACGAAGGAGGCATGGGAGAAAAAATGAAAACATTAATCACCATAATAACAGCGTGCGCGGCAATATGCGCGGTGATACACACGCATATACACACAGCCTGTGCCGACACCGGCCTCCTGTGGCTGGTGAATAAGGAGAACTCCCTGCCCGCAGATTTTCACCCGGAAAATCTGTGTGAATTCAAGGGGGTAAAATTAAGCCTACCGGCTAAGGAGGCTTTTATCAAAATGCTGGCGGCGATGGAGTCGGATGGCATCTACGGCCTGCGCCTGCAAAGTGCGTATCGTTCGTATGAGTATCAGAGAGTGATTTTTGACCAGCGGGTGAAGGAGCTGATGGCAAAGGGCCAAAACCGCGAGGAGGCCGTTGCCAACGCCTCTCATTCGATTCAGCTTCCCGGCGCGAGCGAGCATCAATTGGGGCTGGCTTTGGATGTGAGTATAGACGGCAAGCTATCGCAGAAATTCGCCACCACCGATGCCGGCCGCTGGCTGGAGGAAAATTGTTATAAATTTGGGTTTATAATACGCTATCCACAGGCTAAAACGGATATTACGCACATCATATACGAGCCGTGGCACTTGCGGTATGTAGGTATCCCCCACGCAACTATAATTAAGGAAGAGAGCCTGACGCTGGAGGAATACCATCGTTACCTCGCCAATATTCCTATGTATGTTGTGTGGGGCGACGGATATTATTTTTTGGTGCGTTATGCGGATATTTTGCTTGAAACCGTGCTCCCCGAAACCGCAGAGCATAACACTGAAATTTCCCGTGCAACACCGGCGCGAAATTCGGGATTTATCATCACACAGCGAAAAATGAAAGGAACCGAACGCTCTTAACGCCGGTTCCTTCAAAATGTCTGAGATGCAAACTTGAGAGTTTGAGCATGGCTCAGGACATATATTGGGCAGAGGAGGCTATCCTCCTTGCCTCGGCAAGGGAAAATCCCTTACTATCAAATAATATACGCAACAATACAAGAATGGATACTCACTGTCAATGGTTTTATTTGTAAATCCACCCATGATTAGTGGGACACGCCCTAGAAAAGAGTAAATACTTCAATCGGCGATGTATCCTTGTCCGGCGGGGTTGCTTCATTTGATTTGGCAAAGCCCTTGACCTGCCCATCCATGGATATCTTGATGGCGAAGCCATATCGAGACAGCTTTTTAGCGGCTGCCAACCGCCCGCCCTCATTGCTTCCGCCGTCTATTCTTACGATGGCACCGGCGGTCAGCACTTTTCCGGAGGAATCAATAACTGTAGCCCCATCCAGGCTTAACAGTTCCTGTCTTAATTTACGGTCTATTACGGGAAACATTCGGCCTGCATTGCCGTTGGCCTCCATAAGCCGCTTTAATGTCATCAGTTTGTTTTTCTTATTGCTGTCAGACATTGTGTCAATATTGTCTAAAACATCGTGCTTAATAACATCATCCAACAATGCCTGCTTAAAGTCATCATTTACAATAGCAAAACATCCCCCGGTATGTGTAAAGGATACATCTAAAATGGTCAGGTATATCTGTTTTGCTACCTTCATTTTTTCCTTGCTGTTGACAATGCCCTTGAGATGGGCACTAATCGTAGAAAAGAATCTGTTATTATCCACATGAAACCATCGCCCATTATGCTTCACAAACTCCAATGTCTCGTTTTTAAAAATCAAAATATCACCGTTTGATTGTGACACTACCCCAATACAATTTGAAGTCTGGTCCTTAGGCCGGAAAACGCAGGAGCCGGCAAAATCCTCAAGGTGGTATGGAGAAAAGACAACGAATTCGTCATTCTTTTTTAAAGGCACATCTGATGGAGACATATACTTTATAATCCGCCCTTGGTTATCCAATTTAATGCTTGATGCCATACCATCGGTAAATACGGCACCATGACTGCTTTCCAGAAAGTCAATATAATCAACCAATCCCGTCCCCTTGGCCTCGACATCCATTATAAAGCTAAATGACATTCTTTCCCCTTCATAGGTTTTTAATGACCATTTATGAATCTTTTCCAGCAAGCGAAGGAGATGCGCGCCGGCTACTTTATCGGCACCAAGCCATTTTATAAGACCAACCTCGTATGCCAAATCAAAAATTTGTTCATGAAAGCGGGCAGAACAAAGTAAGAGCCGGTTGCAGTCAGGGAGGTTAAAATACGGCTTGATAGGAAAGTGGGGGTTATTATATTGATATTTACTGCAAGGCATAAGCTCAAGCAGCACCTTCTCTGCATGGCGGATAGAGGAATTTTTAGCCACTCCGAGCTTAAAATGAATTTGAGGACTTCCATAGCAAGGATAAATAAGTATCTCAGTATGTTCTTCATTTGCCCAAGCAATATGGTTTTTTATGCCATTGCAGAAGCCATTCTCCGTCATCAGCTCGCTTGTTGTGAGAAACAGAGGTACAACATACTTATCGACAATTTGTCTGAATTCATAAACAGCGTTATGTTCTATTTCTTCGTTGTTTTTTTCGCGAAGGCCAGTATCCATACCCAACTCCCTGTATCCCTAAGAAGCAGAATTTTGTATAAGAATAGCAAAACATGGATAATGTTGCAATGCATTGTTCAGACACCCCCGCAAAGCAAAACCATTTGACATTCACGAATCGTAGCGATAGACTCAACTTAAATATTACTGTTATATTTCATATAACTAGGAATGAGGAAATTATGGCTGTCACATATGAAGCACTAAAAAAGGACGAGCAAGTCTGCGCATATATTCAGGCGGGGAATGACGCGCTAAAGGCCCTTGGTTTTACGGAGCATTCTTTCCCTCACCTATGTCACACCGCTGAAACGGCCGCAATGATATTGAAAGAAATCGGTCACTGCGATGATACAGTTGAACTGGCCAAAATAGCGGGGTTGCTGCATGACATTGGAAATATGCTCAACCGCGCATTTCATGCGGCAAGCGGTGCGGAAATAGCCAGGACTATACTTGAGCGTTGCGGTATGCCATATAAGGACATAGGGGTGGTTTGCAGTGCTATTGGCAACCATGACGAAGGGTCAGGCAAGCCGGTGAATGTTATTTCAGCCGCCCTTATCATAGCCGACAAAACAGATGTGCGCCGTTCAAGAGTCCAAGAAACGTGCATGGAAAATATACTGGCCGATATACACGACAGGGTGAATTATGCCGTCACCCGCGCTGAAATTCAAACAATACATTCAGGGGCAAAGCTCTTCATCAGGCTTTGTCTTGATATTGACATTGATTTCACACCTGTCTTAGATTATTTCGAAATATTTTTAACGCGGATGGTGCTGTGCCGCCGCGCCGCTGCTTTTTTAGGCGCGGAATTTGAATTGTTTATTAACGATTCGAAAATAGTATAAAATATCGTTTAGGAGATAAACTCCTAAATTACATATTGCATACGGATTTGAATATTTTCCAGCTCGGCGGTGATTTCCGAGCCGATACTCATGGGCAGGCCCTTTGAGGCGTCCTGTTGAATAAAATCCTTTGTGAATTTAATTCGCGGGTTTTTGCATTTAATCAGAAGCTTTGGCAAATGGGAGGGCGCGCTGGGGCAGGGGGAAAGCTTTACGGAATCTAATGCGGGGCTGATTTCGCCGGACAACAGCTTGTGCAAGGTGGCGCGTCCGCCATACTCTATGAGATTGCGGTATTGGGTTGGCGCGGCGGTTCGGTTTTTGGTATCAATTACCTCCAGCGCGAGCCGCCCTGTAAACACGCGCCCCGGCGTATTGCGAAGCCAGAACAACGCTACCAGAAGCAGCAGACCAAGCCCGATTCCCACAGAGCCCCATAGGCGTCCGTTTTGCCCGTATTCTTCCGCCGCGGGGGCAGGTGGAGGAGTCGGCTCGGGTGTTGGCGTTGGCGTCGGTATTGGTGCCGGCGGCGGAATCACTACCGGCTCCGGCGTCGGTTCCGGTGCTGGCTCCGGCGGCGGCAGGGCAATCATGGCGGCGAAAATAGTGCGGATAATTTCCGGCAAATCCTCTGCGTGGCTGGTTTCGAAAACCAA
>WQSB01000142.1 GCA_009788085.1 Defluviitaleaceae bacterium | reverse complement strand
GCGGTGTCGGAGGTATTGGCATTGGCTGCGGTGGCATTGGCATCGGTTGCGGTGTCGGAGGTATTGGCATTGGTTGCGGTGGCATTGGCATTGGTTGCGGTGTCGGAGGCATTGGCATTGGCGGGGCTATCGGTGACACGTCCACGCCGCCGGGAATATATGGCATTGGCTGGCGGCAGTCACAGGGTGCTTCTCTGCCGGGAGGCTCGCCTCCGGGGACGAATTGGATTGTGCCTGGCATGTTCTCCATACGCTCGGGGTTGACGATTGGGTCATCGGCCAATGTTTCCGTGTCGTTTGGCATGGGCAGAATTTCCTGCTCGGAGAGAGCGGCCATTATCGGCACGGCGCGGACTGCGCCTCCGCATCGGTTCATCAGGTGCCCCCAGGTTATTGGGCCGACTATTCCGTCGGGAGCAAGGCCGTTGGCGCGTTGATAATTAATTACCGCCGCTTGGGTCAATGGGCCAAAGATTCCGTCGGTGGCCAGGCCCGCGCCGTTGACTTGATTCAGACAGGTTTGGATTTGCCGTACATAGTCTCCACGCGCTCCCACGCGAATCAGGAAGCCAGGGTAGGGCGGGATTGTTCCGCCTCCACCGCCTCCACCGCTGTCGCCTCCGTAGCAACGGGGCATAAGGGCATTCCATGTGAGGGGGCCGACTATTCCGTCGGGATTGAGGCCGGCGATGCGCTGGAATTCGAGGACGCTGGCTTGAGTCAGTGGGCCAAAAATGCCGTCAACATTAAGCTGGCCGATGGACGGGTGCGAATTACGAACGCTATTTAGGCAACGTTGGATTCTCTCCACGTCAGGGCCGCGGGAGCCCACGCGGATTAACGCGCCGGGATAGGGGGGAACTTCGCCCGGCGGCGGGGGCGGCGAGGGTTGCGGCGGAAGCGGCGGAACCACATCGCCGGGGACAGATGGCGGCCTTATATTGTCGCGGATTCTCCAGTAAACGGTATAAAGCATGTTCCAGGTAAGCGGGCCGATTATACCGTCGGGATTGAGGCCGAACAGTCGCTGGAATTCCCTTACGGCGGTGGTCATATCCCGGGTGAAGCTGGAATTTTGTATTACAGTGGGCACGGAGGGATAAAATTCCGCGATGAAATTTAACAGATATTGAGCTTGCTGAACCAGTCGGCCCCTCGCGCCCTCGCGAATGACCTCCCGTGGCGGAGTGCGGTCGATTCCCATTATAATGCCCTCGCTGGTAAGCTCTCCGAGACGCTTCACCGCCGAGTAGGTGAAGCTGATGCGGTTCCATGTGGCGCGGTCTACCACGCCGTTGGGGGTGAGATTGCCCAGCTCGCGGATGCTTTGGAACGCTCGGACGGCGGCTTCGGTTTGCGGGCCGTAGATGCCGCTGACATTTGTAATCGGCGGTATCGCCGGGAAATTTACGCGAATCCGGTTGAGCCAGTTTTGCAAAGTCCTAACCGCCGGGCCGCTTGTTCCCGGGCGCAGCACGAAGCCGGGGAAGGATTCCACCACGCCGCCGATATTATCCGTTTCCACCAATTGAACATCATTGGGATAAAAATGCCGCAAAATTTGCAGGGCGTTTAACCCCTGATTTGCCAGCGTTACCGTGCTCCACTGCCACAAACCAGGGCAGGTCACGCGGCGGCCGTCGCAGTATTCGGCAAAAAACGGCTCCAGATGGCCCGTGCGTCGGATATACCGGTTAAAGATACGGTCAACCATCGCATCTATCGTACCGAAAATTTGCCCGCCCTCAACAAACATCTGGTCGAACTGGGTGCTGTTTGTAATATCAAAATTGTGCCCGCGCACCCTGTACCACTCCGTAAAAATCCTGTTAAGGGTCAGTGAAATGATGCAGTAAATATTGGCCTCCAGCGACGCCGCCGGCCAAGTGGAAAAAATTTCATGGCTGGCCGCGTTTTTGATATAGTAAATAAACGGCACGCGGACGTTTCTTGCCTGACGGTCTGGGCGGCCAAGATGCACCGTGATAAATTCCGGCACGATAACCTCACTCAGAACCCGGGGTGTGGATGGATAAGTCGTTGCCGGAGGAACGTCCATTCTGCGCCCCTCCCCCGCAACCAAATTGTGCGGCGGAATGTCAAGAGTATAGCCTTGGCCGTCCTCCAGGGATGGCACCATAAAAACCGGCAGTATACTGGTTTCCCCATCAAGAATCTCCACCCCCCGGATAAAGACGGACATAAAGTTATCGGCTTCAACCTTAACGTCGCACACAGAGTAGGGGACACCCTCGAAATTCACATCCAAAGTAAGCTCCCGCGCCGGGGCCTCCAGTGGAACCGTATCCGTAAGTCCGCTTTCGTCCGTAACAAGCTGGTACAAAACGCTGTCCCCGCTAAGAACGCTCACTCGCGCTCCCACCACGGGCAAGCCCTCTTCAGCAGTCGTAGTTACAACCTCCAAAAAGCCTGTTCCCATTTTCATCCTCCAGACATAAGTTTAGTTGTTCGCTTCATACTATGCCCAAGGCCCAAGACGTGTGCTATATAGCGTTTTCAGTTGAAAACGGTGAAGTCGAGCGCGTGCCGCGACTGCGTCGGCGGCGTTTTTGCGCGATGACTGAGCCCATTTTCAACGGAAACGTCTATAGCAGTTTTTGAAACAGTGTCGGTGAAATAAAAAATCCCCTGTCTACTTAAGATTAAGCAGACCGGGGTGTAATTGTATAGTGAATTAATTCGATTGTTTTTTGCTTAATGCTTCGATAGCATTGATAATCGGGGCGGGCATTTTAATTCCCATGCGTCCCATGTTTTCCAAAATACTCAGCAGTTCGTTTAGGGAAAACGCGATAATGACGGCATCGCGGGTAAGGCTGTTTGTGCCCAAAAGAGCATCCAAGTGGACGGCGATTGCCACAAGGGTAAGACAGCCGCCTTTTCGGACAAGGCCCTGCAGTCCGGCTTGGCTGGAAAGCCGCCCTGTCCCGGTCTTATCGGAGCACTTGAAGACCGCCGCCACAACAAAGCCGGATATAATGTCGATTGCCATAAACACCAAGAGTGTTCTAAGCAGCATATCAAGCCCACCAAAAACATGCGCCAGCACACTGGCGGCAAATCCGGAAGCGGCAATAAAAATGCCCCTCACATGCGTGTACATACTTCACCTCCTTTCATGCCCCTGCATTTCGCGAACGCAGAAGGTAGTCAATACTGCACCCGTCAAAGAGCTGCGACAGGGCACGCAGCTTGCTTGCGGGAATGGCGCGGCGGCCAAAAATCCAGTCGTTTAGGATATCAACGGGGACGGCAAGGCGGCCGGCCATTTCGGCCTTAGACATATAACGGCGCAGGCGTTCAACTTCGATATTTATAAACATATGTTCCTCGACCTCCCTACGGGCTCATTTGTTCGATGTGCAATTATCACACAGGTTGTGCCCTAGGTCAAGCTCTGCCGGAAATATTTTTCGATTCTATGCGTGAAGAAACCTAAGATTTTTTCACAAAAAATATTGCAAAATAAAAACCCCTATAATATACTTGAAATCGCTATGGATCAGGCTTTCAGCGTGCACGAACATATGTTGCCGCAAATGAAAGGGGTTTTTTAATGATAGCTGAACGATTACGCACGCTGCGAAGGGAAAAGAACCTAAACAAGCGGGACTTGGTTTCTATGCTGCCGTTAAACTACAGCACTTATGCAAATTATGAATCCGGTTTTCGCGAGCCCAACTCGGAAGTCCTACAGATTCTGGCACGTCATTACGGCGTAAGCATAGATTATCTTCTGGGTGTAAGTGATAACCGCAAAAAGGCCGACGAAATCGCAATCCTAAACGATGAAGAGCACGACCACGTAGCCGGATACCGCCAGCTGGATGCCCACGGACGTGAAATTGTTGACCTCATCCTCAAAAAAGAGATTGAACGTGTAAACTTTCTAAGCACCCGCACCGTAAAACAATCCCCCGACGAGCAATGGGTGTCCCTCCAGGTATATCAGCAGCGCGCCAGTGCCGGTCTTGGCAACTACCTTACCGATGACAGCGATATCGACTTCGAGATAATGCGCTTCGCGTCAACCCCCGTAAGCCAAAAAGCCGATTTTTGCGTAAAAATAAAAGGCGACAGCATGGAGCCCAAAATCTGCGACGGCGACATCGTCTTCGTAAAAGCCGTGCCCAAGGTAGACCCCGACAATGTCGGCATCTTTGTGTACGACGGCGAAGCCTATTGCAAACGCCTCCGAATTGACCAAAAAAGGGGCGCGATTCTGCTGGAATCCCTAAACAAATCCTTCGCCCCAAAACACATAACAATGCCCGACAATTTAAAAACCGTCGGGCTGGTAATCGGCATCGCTGAGTAAAGTGAATGAGGGGGTGTCTCGCCACCGGACACCGAGGATACGCAGGGCGCGTAGTGCGTCCCTTCGCCGCCCTTCGCGAGACAGCCTTCTTTTTATGGCTTTCCAAGCATACGGCGCAAATACCTTTCCGTAAAACCGTACTTTCGTGAAAGGGCGGCAAGGTTGCACCCTTTAAAGTCGTTGCGAACCTCGGCCTCCAGGCAACGGACAAAAATTGTCCTCATGCTGGGCACGTAAACTGTTAGCCCGCCCAAATGTTCGGTGAAGGCGCAGATGGCGTCAAAGCCATGTAGCCCCATGATAGTATCATAGGGCTGCATTATTTTTGATGGGTGGCGCAATGCGGCTTGATGTAAAACAGATTTGTCCATGATATCCCTCCTATAGACGGGGCCCTGCCCCAAAGTCCTCGCAGCTTCGCAAGGAATAATTCCCCGTTATGCTGCGACACAATTAATCGAACAAATGTATTTTACACACATTGCAAAACATTGTCAACAGAAAAACATCGCACTCCCTCCAACTTATGGGCAGATGATTTGGTACAAGGGTTTTTAACTCGGCTTGGATTCTGCAATTAAAAAACCCTTTCCCCAAATCATCATCTACATTGCTTACTCATGACTCTGATGTTGTGCCTATGATACAATGGATAAAGAGCTTGGAGGCACCCCATTTATTAGAGCTATGTTAGATAGTGGCGAATATGACGAATTTGAGCCGGGTATGGTTTTAGACGTATTTCAATTATTGCCAGAAGATTATATGAAACCTCTGTATGGACAAAATTGTGAAATTTACTATTTCATCACATCAGATGCAACGCCCGAAGAACGTTTTGTCATACTAAAAGCACCTGACACTCCAAATAATTACACATTTCACAAGTCCGATAATAAATTACAAGAAATGTGCGGTAGATATTCTACTATGTAGCGGTTCGGATGGGCTTGTGCGGGGGATTTATCCGGGCTCGGGAATGTGAAAGCGCGATTAGCGTAGTCGTGAGATTAGCAAGACCTGCACAGGCACTTCCCAAGCCGGTTCAATCATCGCTCGACAAGCGTTAGCGCGTCACATTCCCGAGAGCCCGGATACCCCCCACAAGCCTATCCGCGTTTTCTACATCATAGGAAATTCAAAATCGTCTTCGAGGCGTCTGACAGCACGAACTTTCATATCCTTGCTCATTCTGCTGATGCGGGGATAGAATTCGTCAGGGTCGGGAGGCGTCATACTAAGAAGCTCCATCTGTAGTCGCACGGTTGAGGCCTCGCCTGCGAAGGGCACGGCCTGATTGTATGCGGCCAGAATCAAAAACTTCATGTGCTCAAAATCCAGCTCAGACAGAATGGTCTGACAGGCGGCCTTTCGGGGATTTTTTGCGCGGTTTGCCCGCTTGGCGGAGGGATATTCGGCAAAGCGGTTCTCTACCTTGTCATGGAAAAAGCTGAATTCCTCATTGTCTTTTAGACCAAAGGCTTGCGCCAGCTCTTCATATAAATGGCACAGGGTCATATTGTCGGGCATTTGCAGATGCATCCAAACCGACGGTGCCCCTTCCAAACGTACACGAAACGTGAAAATTTCATCCACAATATTCCACTGGCTCTCAAAAGCCAGGGGCGACAGCTGTCTTGCCATTTCCACAAAGATGGCAAAGGCGTGGTCGTCCGAGAAAATGGCGTCCTTCATTGTGCCAAAGGGCAGGTCGTCTGCGTTGAAATAATTCTCCTTCGTTGGCGTGACGTTTAAAACCTCTAGTCCTAAATCCGTTAGTGTATAGCTGCTGCATGGCGCGAAAAATGCTACAAATGCCTCTTGCGGGTCTTCACATACATTTATATACTCGCCGATTTCCTCGTCTAGGTCGAAGGGCAATGCGTACAAAGGCCGTATGATTTTTAAAAAATGTCCGAAGGGCGTAAAAAAGAACCTGTCTAAAACTATGCCCATCACAAATGTTCCGGAAAGCAGCTCCATATCATATCCCAAGCTTTCCAGCGGAACACCCTCCGGGACGGGCATGTTGCTGATGTCCAGCAAATCCTCCAGCTCATATCCCATCACCTCGAACACCCGCGCGAAAATCTCATCCGTTTCCAGCGGCTTGGTCAACAAATTCCGCACAAAGGATTCTGAAAAAATATGCTCCGGAATGGGCATGGAATGCCTCAGACCATATGCGGTCATCCCTATTGTGGCCTCTACGATGTCCTGTAAAAGCTCCCTGTTTGACAGGCCCAGGATTTCTTCGCAACGCTTGCTCGGCTGCATTCTTTGCATATACAACGACGGCATTTTGGACAGCAGCTTCATCCACATCGCAAGCTCCAACAAAAATGACGCATAATGCGGGTCGTTTAGGCTCAAAAGCTCCGCCACTTCCAAAGCCTGCACATCCGTAAAACATTCTTCCTCGCATAAATCCACCTGGGGTGTGCAATACTCCAAAAGCCGGCGCATGTCCCCGCACACGGGATGGTCTTCCGCCGTATACAAAAGCATCCGCACATCCACACTCGAAACCTTCGTGGGCGTCCGCAAAACCGCCTGCGGATATAACTGCACGCTTTCCTCGTGATGCCGGCAAATCACTTCCATCAGATTCGCCGGAGAAAACGGCGTGTGCTCCACCAGCGTTGCGTAATACCACCGCCGGTGCAGAGCCTGCAAATACGGCAGCAATCTTCTCCTCTTCCGCACATTCGCGCCCCGATACGCTTCCATAAACTTCGTTTCGAATAACGAATGCATCGTATGGACATATTTCATGTAGGCTTCGCTCAAGGCGACACCTCTCCTCTAAGTTTTTATCAAAGTTTTATTGATTGTATCAGATGTACTGTTGTAAAATCAAACGCGAGTTTTGGAGTTGTGTGCGGAGGTATCTATGACGAAAACAAATACGGTTATTGAGAATGATACGAAGTTAAAGACGCCTGGAATGTATGCGGTGTTAATTCACAATGATGAGATTACGACGATGGAGTACGTGGTGGAGGTGCTTGTGGAGATATTTCATAAGTCGGTGACGGACGCGGCGGCACTGATGATGGAAGTGCATGAGAAGGGGCAGGGAATTGCGGGAGTGTATGTGTTTGACATTGCTGCTACAAAGAAATCCCAGGCCGATTTGCGTTCCGCAGAGCGCGGGTTTCCGCTTAGGTTGACGATTCGGGAGGTAGAAGCGTGAGGCT
>WQSB01000141.1 GCA_009788085.1 Defluviitaleaceae bacterium | reverse complement strand
TCTTTTCAATCCGTGACTGCTGTCGCGGCAAAACCGCCCGAAAAACGCTTATCTCGCGTTTTCGGGTGCCGCTCGGCACTCACGGTTTCAAAGTACGTTTGTTATACTATACTGCCCGGGCCGCCCGCGGTGAATCGGCGGCGTATTTTAATGTGATGCGGATATCGTAGCCGGTGTCGGTCTGCTCCATATCGAAATTGGTTTCCATTCCGGAGCGGCGTACGATTTCCAGATTCTCTTGAATTGTGTTGGTAAGTATGCGGATGTCGCGGATGTAGGCCTTGAAGGGAATCGTCTTGCCCCGTGGCACTTGCAGGCGCGTCAGCATAGATTCGATTAGGTCTTCTGTTTTTCTGACGGTGAGGCCCTGCTTTACGATTTTTTCCAGAACGGCCAATTGGTCGTCCTCGCTGGTGAGTTTCAGCAAAGCGCGGGAATGACGCTCGGTCAGGCCCTGTTCGATTATGTGCTTTTGTATACCCCGCGGCAGGCGCAGCAGGCGTAGCTTGTTGGCAATCGTAGACTGGTTTTTGCCTATCCGTGAGGCTATGGCTTCTTGGGTGAACGCATAGTCGCCGATTAGATTTGCAAAACCTTCCGCCTCCTCGAAGAAGTGCAGATTCTCCCGCTGGAGGTTTTCAATCATGGCCAGCACCGCGCTGTCCAAGTCGTTTGCGTCCAATAAAATCGCCGGAATTGTTGCGAGTCCCGCCATTTTGCTTGCGCGAAGCCGCCGTTCGCCGGCCACCAGCTCGTAGCTGTAGTTGTTTATCAGGCGCACGCTTATGGGCTGCAATACGCCATACGCGCGGATGGACGCGGCCAGCTCGTCCAAGCTGTGCTGGCAGAAAATGCGCCGCGGCTGATAGGGGTTGGGCGTCACGCAATTCAGGGGCAGTTGAAGAATTTCCCGGTTTGACATAATAATCACGTCCCTTGTAAATTTTTGGAAGTATATCATGCGGAAAACTGCGGGCAATGAATTTCCGAAATTTTTACAAAATTTTCTTTCGGACAAACTATTTCATTTTAAGCTGTCGATACATAGTGAATTAAATAAAAAAATTCCCGGCCTTGTCGTGATTAATCACAACTTGCCGGGAATTGGTGAAAAGTTTTTGGCATTCTATGGCAAAATTTCCATAGAAAATGAAATTTGATATTCGTTCTGGGGTATCGTGTTGCTTAGGACTACGGGGAAATCCATCCTGACCCCGTCTCTGTAGACGCCCACAGCTACTACTTGGCCATGCGCGTTGCCATATAAGGCAGCTCCTAGGTCAGCTGTGTTGTAGATGGCGATGCCGTCAACGGATACGATGATGTCGCCGACCAAAATGCCGCTTTTATATGCCCCCATGCCCGGTTGGAGACTTAAAACCACAACCCCGTTTTCATCGGTGGTTTCGGGGCAGTAGACCCCTTTGACAAAGATGCCCAGCAATACGCGGTTGTCGGGAGTGGGGACATGGTGAACGTATTGCACAATCTCGTCTAATGATGAGACGAATCTTACATACCCTATAAAGATAGTGCTTTCTTCTCCGGTTTCAGAGTCAATTGTGATTATTACTGTTGATTCAGTTTCTTCACACCA
This sequence comes from Defluviitaleaceae bacterium, assembly GCA_009788085.1. Lineage (GTDB taxonomy): Bacteria > Bacillota > Clostridia > Lachnospirales > WQUN01 > WRAH01. The sequence goes on along the minus strand of WQSB01000141.1, from coordinate 5,955 downwards.
TGACCATATTCCATGGGGAGCAGGGACGACCATATCAAAATATTCAAGCAAGCCCATATTAACGAAGGCCTCAACATGGCGGCGTTGCTCCTCCCTCAAAGAATCAGAGCTGCGGTGTTCAAAAACCGGCGGCGCGGGGATGTATTCGTATGCCGGTGTGCAGTCGACGCAGGGCTCATAATCGGGGTATCCATACTCTGCATGACTGTAATCCGCGTATGCATACCCAACGTATTCGTACATTTCTTCACCATGCACGAATTGGAATCCTACCAGCAAACCTAGTGCGGCAATCAGCACGCCCATCAGTGCCAGAAATCCCTTGTTACTTCGTTTCTTTCCATTAAAAATATTGAATAATCGTTGTTTTAGCATATTACTACCTCCTGAAATATTAGTGGTAAGCGGACTGTAAACCGGTTTCGCGGCCAGCCGCAATATGAGATTGCCGTAAAGCTTGCGCAAGTTTATGTCCGCACCCTGAATTACGGCGTTGTCGCACAGGGCCTCCATGTCCTTGTCGGCCTGACGGGCCATTAAATGGGCGGCGGGGTTGTACCAGTACAGGCAGCGAACGACCAGCAACGCCAGCTTGCACCACAAATGCCTGTGCTTATAATGGAATAGCTCATGCCTGAAAATGAGTTTCAGCTCATCGGTTGAGTATGCCGCTTCCTTCAGAAAAATCGCCGGTTTGAGAAGTCCGGTCAGCATCGGTGAGGAAATATCCTTTGCGTAGAATACCGGGATATTTTTGCGAACGCCGATGCGCTGTTTTTCCGTATGCAGAATTTCCGCGATATGCGCTGGGGCGGGAATCCTCCAGCGTTTCAGAAAACGTAGTAGCCGCAATTGCCGCAAAAACTGAAATGCCGCAAAAGCAAACATTCCCGCAATCCACAAGGCAAGCAAAGCCTGCAAGGGGTCAATTTGCGGCAGGCTAAAAAGCCGCGGGATTTCCTCTTGCGCGGGGGAATCCATTACCGGTGCTGCCGCCATCGGAGCCGTAGGATTTGAATGGGCCGTTTCTGTGGGTAATGTCCAAGCTTCTAAAACATAAAAACTCCTTGGAATTTCGGCAGGGCTTGGACTTTGTATATTTATCTCAATCGGAAAGAGAGGTTGGCGCGGAAGCACAGCCGCCGTCAGCGGCCACATCAGCCCGACTGTTACAATAATCCACAGCGCGTAACGTCCGGCGGGTGCGTATCTTTTGTCCATCTTGGGCACGGCGGCCAGAATCAGCAGAATAAACGGCGTGAAAATTAAATTGGTGCTTGCCATAGATTCCAACATATAGCTACCTCCCGTCGATATATGCTTTAAGCTCTGCCAAATCCTCCTTGCTTACGGCTTGGCCGTCGTACAACGCCGCAACCAAGCTGGTCAGAGAATTGCCGTGCAGCCGCTCCAAAAAAGACTTGCTTTCGCTTTTTACATACAGAGCCTCTTCCACCGCCGCACTGTAGAAATTCTGCCGGCCTTCCTTGCGCACGGTTAAAAAGCCGCGCTCCACAAGTCTTGACAGAAATGTGAGTATTGTCGTTGCCGTCCATTCCTTTTGCCCTTCCAGCATTTTTGTCACACGGGCGGAGGTGGTTTCGCCGTCCTCGCGCCACACAATGTTCATAATCATAAGCTCCGCGTCCGGCAGCCTTTGAATGGCCATTTTAAATGCCTCCCTTCTTCGACAATTGTCAAACGTCTGCATTTATTCTACACTTGTAGGGGTAAATGTCAAGTCTTTTTTTAAATTCTTGGAACATGGGCAACCAATATGTTACAATGGTAAAAATCACATCAAAGGGGCGGCTTAAAATGGCGCAGCGCAAGTACACTTTGGTATCAAAGATAGGATATGGTTCTATTGATATTTTAGGGGGCGGAGCGTTCGCGTTGATTGGCTTGCTTTTTTTATTTTTCCTGATGACCATGGAGGGGATGAGCGGCGCGCTGGCGGGGGCGGTTCTGCTGGTGGGGCGTGTATGGGACGCGATAATTGACCCGTTGCTTGGGGCCATTTCCGATAAAACGCGGTCACGGTTTGGGCGGCGTCGGGTGTATATACTGGCGGGTGTCGCGCCGGTTATCGTAACATTTTCATTGTTATGGTACTCCTTTGGCATCACCGGCGATATCACAAAATTTTTGTACTATACTGTGATGTACATACTTTTCTCGACGGCCTTTTCCATTGTTATGGTGCCGTATAACGCGCTGCTGCCCGATATGATTGACGGCTACAAGGCGCGGGCGGGATACGTAAGCGTGCGTATGTTTATTTCCATGCTGGCGGCTACGGTTTCGGTGATGGTGCCGGGGATTATCCTTGGGGCGGAGGCCGACAGGACTCTGCACGGATACTTGGTTATGGGAATTATTTTCGGGCTGTTTTATGGATTGCCCCTATTGTTTGGATTTTTTACAACATGGGAGAACCCAACCCCAGAGGCCGAAGCCGTCCCCTCCCTTGGGGAGATGCTTAGGCGGACGGCGCGTTCCTTTAAAAATAAAGCCTACCGCCAGTATCTGGGGATTTTCTGCTGGGGGCAGATGGCCACGGATTTGATTACCGCGATGGCGGTGTTCTGGCTGGTGGATAATTTGCAAATGCAGGGCATGACCACGATTTTTGCCGGGCTGTTGATGCTGGTGGGTGCGGCGATGCTGCCGGCCTATAACTGGATAGCCGGAAAATATGGCAAGCATGTTCCGTCATATGTATGTATGCCGTTTAGAATTGTGGCACTGATAATCGGATTTTTTATGGGGCCTGAAATCGGCCTTGTGGGCCTGGTAATTGTCTGCGTGGTAATGGGCATCGGCCACGGTGCGTCCAATTTTGTGCCCTGGTGCCTGCTGCCCGACATTCCCGACAGCGACGAAATGATAAACGGCACCCGTGACGCCGGCATTTTTGGCGGAATGGCAACCCTTGTGCGGCAATCCACCGGGGGCGTGGCCCTTTTCTTGGGGGGCGTGGCTCTTGAGCTTTTTGGCTACATTGAAAGCGAAGCTGGCGAAGTCGTCGAGCAGACCGCCACCGCCCTTTTGGGAATCCGCGTGATGTTTGCCGCCGTCCCCGCTGTGCTTAGTTTAATCGTGGTGTGGCTGGGCTTTCGGTATGTTCTAACAAAGAATAACCACGCCGCCATTTTGCAAGCGGTTGCCCACAAGCGCGAGCACGGCAGCCCCACCGACGACCCGGAATTGATTGCCGCCTGCGAAAAAGTGGCAGGGAAGAGTTTTAACAAGCTTTGGGTAGGGACCATGTGATGAATAAGCGAGAAACCAGGTTTTATAAATTTATTATATCTGTGGTGCTGATAGGCGCGATGCTTGTTGTTATCCCGTTCATTACCATGAATTTGCTGACCCGGGCCCATGACGAAAAAATAAGGAACGATATCAGCTCATCCTCGTTTATTATACGGGAAACGGTACGCGCGTTTATTGACGGCGTTTATAACCTTAGTTATTCGCTTGCCACAAGCCCAAGCATTATTACAATGGACAGCGATATTCAAGTGCCTATCCTTGTGAGCAATGCAAACCGCAATGCGTATATCGAACTGTTTTACATAACTAACATGGACGGTATGCAAATTTCGCGTTCCGTTGGTGCGGTGGGTGACAGAAGCAACCGTTGGTGGTTTAAGCAGATGATAGAAGCCCCCAATCCCTTTGTTTCACATGCGTATTTATCCGTCAGCACGGGGCTTCCGTGCGTTTCTGTTTATTTGCCTATTTATTACGGCGGCGAAATGGTTGGTATTTTTGGCACAGATATCAGCCTTGAGTACATCCAAAATTTAATAGTGCAGTTTGCGCAGGGTGCTTACGAGCGGTATTCGTTTATCATTGATGGCAGGGGTACGGTTATGGTACATCCGGACAGCACGTACCTGGAAACGCTGGTAAATTACATGACACTCACCCGCACCACTCCCATTGTGGACCAATACGGAAACGCGGTTATAGACGAATTCGGAAGCGTTTCCGCCACGGAAGAGCCCATTGAGGCATCCGAAGAATACAGGGCAATAATTGAATCTGTTTTAAACGGCGCGAGTGGCATTGAAATAATCTCGCTTAACGGAAGGGATTTTTATATAAGCTTTGAGCCTATTCCTCTGCCCGGGTATTCGGATTACTGGGCTGTTATCACATTGCAGGACAGGGAAATAGCAATGGAGGTTGTTACCACCTTGGTAAACAGCATGATAATTCTTTCTGCGTTAATTTTCTTAGTGCTTATTGTGTGTGTTGTCAGTTTTTCAAGAACCCTGAATAAATCGATAGCTTCGTTAAAGCTTGCCAAAAATGAAGCGGAGGATGCAAACAGAAGCAAAAGCGAATTCCTTGCGACAATGTCTCATGAAATTCGCACTCCCCTGAACGCAATTATCGGCATCGTTCAAATTCAATTGCAAAAGGAAAAGCTGCCCGGTGAATACGCGGTAGATTTGGAAAAAATATATGATTCGGGCAGTAATTTGCTTGGAATTATCAACGACATACTGGATATGTCAAAAATCGAAGCGGGACATATGATGCTGGAGCCTACGGAATATGATTTGCCAAAGCTGATTCATGATATGGTGCAGTTAAACATAGTACGTGCCGCCGCGAAAAACTTAAAATTCAAATTAGAGCTGGACGAAAGCCTACCCCTTAAATTATTCGGTGATGAGCTTAGGCTTAAACAAATTTTAAACAACGTACTAAGCAACGCCGTAAAATATACAGACCAAGGATATGTAAAATTATCGGTAGAGCACGCCACGCAAGACGATAATGTCATGCTGCGCTTTGCTGTTCATGATACGGGGCAGGGCATAAAGCAAGAGGATATGAATTATTTGTTCACTATGTTCAATCGTTTTAACATGGAAGAAAATCGCACAACGGAAGGCGCGGGGCTTGGTCTTAACATCACAAAAAATCTTGTTGAAAAAATGAACGGCACAATAAAAGTGCAAAGCGAATACGGTAAGGGTAGCGTTTTTGTTATCACAGTTATGCAAGGGCCCGCAGACGGAACTCCCATTGGTGCGGAAATTGCCGAAAGCCTGTGCAATTTCACCTATGCCAGCAACTATCAAAATGCCGAGTTTAAAATCCCGTTTCGGTCTATGTCTTACGGCAGGGTTTTGGTGGTGGACGACGTTGAAACAAATTTGTATGTGGCAGAAGGTCTGCTTTCGTACTACGGCCTGAGTATAGATATGGTGACAAGCGGTTTTGACGCTTTGAAAAAAACTGAAGAGGGCAACGTATACGATATAATTTTTATGGACCATATGATGCCGAAAATGGACGGCATAGAAACCACAAAAAGAATGCGCAAGGCGGGCTACGAAGGTGCTATTGTTGCACTAACGGCAAACGCACTGATAGGCAACGCCGAAATTTTTATGAAGGAAGGCTTTGACGATTTTATTGCAAAACCACTGGACTTGCGGCAAATGAACGAGATTTTAATCCGGTATGTCCGCAACCAATCATAACCTCGTTTTAAAAGGAGACAGCTTGCCATGCCATACACTCCGATGATGGAGCAATATTTCAGCATAAAGGCCCAGCACAAGGACGCGATTTTGATGTTTAGGCTGGGGGATTTTTTTGAGATTTTTTTCGAGGACGCAAAAATTGCGGCGAAGGAGCTTGATATCGCGCTGACAGGGAGGGACTGCGGGCAGGAAGAACGCGCGCCCATGTGTGGTGTTCCGGCCCACGCGGCGGACGGATATATCGCGAGGCTGGTTGAAAAAGGTTATCGCGTGGCACTGGCCGACCAAGTGGAGGACGCGAAACAGGCCCGGGGCATCGTCAAGCGCGAGGTAGTCCGGGTAATCACGCCGGGCACGATTACGGACGCCAATCTCTTAGAGGAAGGGCGGCATAACTATATTGTAGCAATACATAGCGACAAACGGCGGTTCTCCTTGGCGG
>WQSB01000140.1 GCA_009788085.1 Defluviitaleaceae bacterium | reverse complement strand
CCACTCCTTTTGTTTGCACTTGCCACTAAATCACAACTTTCTCTACCGCCGCTGGAATTTAAAGTACACTTTATTTGCCACTGGAATTTAAAGTACACTTTATTTGCCACAAAGGTTGACAGTTTCCAACTCTTTCATGTATACTTGCTCGAGGAATGGTGAAATATGTGCAAAATTCGACAATATTTCCCGCAAGACTAGATGTTCCAATATATTTCAGGCGCTAAGTTTTTTAACTATATCTGCGAATGAGCGACACCATGACCGCAATATAATTTGAATGTGGTAAATAAAGTGTACTTTAAATTCCAGCGGCGGTAGAGAAAGTTGTGATTTAGTGGCAAGTGCAAACAAAAGGAGTGGAGTCTAATGTGGCAAATAAAGTGTAGATTTCTTGCCATTTTTATCTGCTAATCCATTTCAGAAAGGTCGGATGGCTGACATCTAATCGCCGTGCCGCCTCCCGTGCTGAGATCTGTCCGCGTTCCCATGCCTGAAGCAGTTCGCCGAACTCCGCTGGGCGATTTTTGGGCTCGCGTCCGAACCTGACCCCGCGCTCTTTCGCCGCCGCGATACCCTCGGCTTGCCGCTGCCGGATGAACTCCCGTTCCTGCTGCGCAACATAGCTAAGTATTTGCAACACGAGATCGGCGATGAGCGTTCCTGTGAGATCCCGGTCTTTTTGGCGCGTGTCGAGCAGTGGCAGGTCAAGAACAACCATATACACTTGTCGCTCTTTTGTTATGATGCGCCACTGCTCAATTATTTCTTCATAAGCCCTGCCAAGCCTGTCAATGCTCTTGATTACTAGAGTGTCGCCGGGCTTTAGTTTTCTCATCAGGTGCTTGTACTCAGGTCTCTTAAAATCCTTTCCGCTCTGTTTATCCAAGAATATACAACCGTCCTGTATCCCAAAGTTTTGCATGGCGACGAGTTGCCTATCCCCATTCTGTTCGCGTGTTGACACGCGAATGTATCCGTATGTCATGGCTACCACTCCTTGTATAATGTATTTAGGTTTTAAGGGATATCCCATAACCCTTGAACTGCCCGCCGTTATCGTAGATAATAGCGGAATGGGATTGAGTGGCTGTCGTTCGCTCTTTCATTTCGCTCTTCGCTTATTCTAAAGGGCGGTCATGGTATCTGCAAAGGCATTGATGCAATTTCCATATCATGAATGTAAAACTACAATTTAATTTCATCATTTCGAGATTTTGAAAAAGTTGCCTACTTTTACTTGACAGCAACGTGACGGCGTAAGCCCTTGACTGACCGCTATAACGCAAATATAATGATATTATGTTGCCCGCACAGCACTTTCCACATAATAAAGCGGAGGCAAAAAATATAATGGATTATAAAGCAAATGAGGTGGATGCCTGTGTACAGAATTGCCTTGTGCGAGAACGAGGAAGTTTTTGCTGCCGAGCAGCAGAAACTCTGCCGGGATATCTTTGTCAAAATGAATATCGAGTATGAACTCGCCGCTTTTCAAAGTGCCGAGGAATTTCTTAATGAGTTTAACAATAAGGAACGTGAGCGTTTTGACCTTCTCATACTGGATATAATGATGGATGGTATGGACGGCATCGAGCTTGCCCATAAAATTCGAGAGGCGGATAAAAACGCTGCGATTATTTTCTTGACCTCCCACCGGGATTTCGCTTTGCAAGGATACGATGTAAATGCGCTGCATTATCTTATAAAACCAGTAGACGCAGCGGTGCTTGAGCGTTTAATTCAGTCGGCATATAACGAAAAGTTCCAAGATAATTATCTTGTGATTAAAATTGGAACGCAGCACTTACGAATCCCTGCAGACGATATTATCTGCTTAGAAACAACGGGGCGACGCGTTGAAATAACTTTGCTTGATAAAACGGTTTACTGCTCCGGCAAACTTTCAGATTTGCTGCAGGAGCTGCCAGAAGATAGGTTTGTACGTTGCCATCAAGCCTTTGCTGTGAATGTCAAACACATCCGCGAGTTGGGTAAACAGGATGCCATAACTGTAAGCGGCAAGAAAATCCCGGTCAGCCGTACATATATGAGCGACATTAAAAAAATGTTTATGCGGCAGTTGGGCAATGATTAGATTGCAAATTACGTCGGTTTTCGTGCAAGTTGCGTTATTTGCTTGCACCTAGAAACAACTCTGCATTATATTGTTCCTATACAGAGAGGGGTGCTGGCGCGGTGAAAGATTTTATAGAAAAAGGCAGATTAAAATTTATGCTCGTCCTGCTGACCTGCATTGTCTGCATTGTCATTTTTATGTATTTATATTTTGTGGCTTACGGTAGGTCATATATGATGGGCGAAGTAATAACTCTATCCGAGGAGGGTTGGACNCACCGGATTGTGCAGCCCGATGNGGGCGAGCAGGTTACCATGCGCAGNGGGTTTCAGCTTTCGGACGGCGAAACGCTGATTACTTCCAGACAGCTTGACATTGATATGCCCGAAGCTGCTATTCTAATCCGCGCAAACCATCAGGCAGTAAATGTATTTTTGGACGATACCCCCTTGTTAATAAGCGCCATACCAATCGGACAAAACCCCGGCATGGCGATGCATTTCATTACACTGCCGTACGACTACTATGGCAGGACATTGAAAATAGAGTGGTTTTCCCCTTACTACGTATATTCCGGACGGACAACCCCTGTTTTTATGGGAAGCCATACCGCACTTCATGCTTTTACGTTCTCTGCGACAATGCGGGTTGTGATACTTATGGGAATGTGCTTGTTGGTTGGGTTTGGCATTATCGCGCTTACACTTATACAGGCGTTGAAGGGTCTGATTTATCCGCAAAACCTGGCTATCGGGGTGTTTGCTGTGTCTTGGGCGTTCTACATTGTTAGTATCGATGCTATTTCAGTCCAATTCCTCCCGCCGATTATGGCTTCTAACTATACCCTTGGCCTATACGCTTTTTTTCAGGCACCCTTGTCTTTGTTCTTTTATTTTTCATCAAAGCGGTACAAAAAATGGATGCTTCCCGCTGTTATTTTACATTGCGGATACCCAATAGTGGCAATATCGCTTCAGCTTCTCGGTATTGTTGATTTTGCACAATTGCTGTTTTTCAACACCCGCTTTTTCATAGGGTTTATTTATATCTTANTTCTGGTTGTGCTGGACGCGATAAAAGGAGATAGCCTAAGCCGAGTGGTGGCGTTAATTTTTAGCATAGCCTGTATTTCAATGATATATGATTTTCTTACCGGTTTAACGTGGGTGGATACGGAATTCTACTTCTACCGCTATGTCTACTTTGCGTTAATAATGTGCGTGCTGATTCATAATATTTCGGTGTTTTTCCGCACATACTACCGGCAAGCGCAAGAAGGCGAGGTTCTTACACTTCAAAACCGCCTCGCCAAAGACAGCTACGAGAATATTAAGATGCATCTTCATCAAGTGGGCGAACTTAAACACGAAATGGCTAAACATCTCGCTGCTATGAGAACATATCTGAAGGATGGACGGTACAACGAAGCCGAACAATATCTGAGCGAGGTAGGTGCAAAGGCTGATGTTGTAACCGAAGCGGTGCATCACAATAATTTTCTCATAAACGCAGTTGTCCACAACTTGCTTTTTATGGCAAGAGAACGGAATGTCGCAGTACACTTAAACTTAAACTTAAACGCAGAGCCTATCGGCATATCAGACCCCGATTTGTATAGCTTGCTTAATAATATTTTGGATAATGCCTTGGAAGCATGTGAAGCCATACCTGAAAGTCATGAGCGGCTTATCAGGTTTAGCCTTTCCCGCCAAGAGCCGTACTTTTTAATTACCTGCACCAATAGCCGAATTAAAGATGCATTTCTAAAATCGGAANATGGTGGCGGCTTGGAGACTACAAAAAAAGAANCCGGCCATGGGTACGGTATGCTGATTATAGAGCGGATAGCGGATACTTATGACGGCCTTGTGGATACGTACTATGACGAAGATACATTCAAAACAAAAGTTGCACTCAAGGGCAAAAAGGAAATAAATGGATAGCGGCTGACCTGTGCAGTGGAGCAAAAATGCTCCGCTGTTTTTTTATACACATGAAAATGCAAGTTACGTCGATTTTTGTGCGAGTTACGTCATTTGAATTGAGTTTGGTTTCTCCGCAGCTTATAATCATACTGGCGGTGCAATTTTAACGCCTTGTGAAGAAATATTTGGGGTACCTCTAAAAACCCACCGCCCGCCATCTTGGCAAGTCTTTTTCCACCACTCATTGCCAAAATACTCGTAAATACACATAGTATTCACTGCGTTTTTTGCTTCGATTGGTGAAAAAAGCCCCACCAATCTGTCAGTCGCTAGGTTTTTAGAGGTACCCATTGAACATCTCCAATTTCATTGAAAAGTTTAAGCTGAAGGAGGCAGCTAATGAACCCTCAAGTTAATAAAATAAAAAGGTTTGCCTGGGTCAAGGACGGCATAATACAGCTGGTTTTTATGAGCGTTGCGATTGTTTTTACGGTAATGATTGCCCATATGTCAATCAGAGAGCAATATATCGATTACTACAGGCAGCAGATGGAAATGCGCTCCGAAGCCCTTTCGCACAATACTGCGTTGCTGTTTGAAAACCGCGGGATAACCGACGAGGAGGATATGGCGGCTCTGCTTGCAATTATTTTCCCGGAGGGNGAAACAACGCGATACGAGGCGTTTACAGAATTTAGCCGCGAAATGACAGCCCAATTATACGAATCATTGACGCGCGGGATTTTAATCATGGCNGTAGGATTTATATTCTTCACCGTTGTGACNAATATAAGGAAAAAGCCTGAGGCCTGCGAAACAGGCGAAGAAAAAATTATTGAAGAACACAAGCCAAACTCGCCGTCCAGATTAGTTATACAAATTTTCTCGCTGCTTGCTTGCGTTGCGCTGGCTTTACCGCTTCTTCTGTTTCAAGGAAACCTTGGCGGGCTTTTGCAAACAGCGGCGATACTGCTTGGCGGGTTGCTGCTTGGTTTGGCGCTGGCACATATTATTCGGTTGCTTTTGTGGATTATAAGTAAACGCACGGGGCGCGCAAAATCGGCCTACTCATCCCAGACAACGCAGTTTTGTATGTTTTTGATGGTGTTCCTTTCGATGTTCAGCTTCTCCATGCACAACGGTTTCAGTGCGCACTTGGAGGCGGAAAGACTGGACGAATTGCGGCTTAATTCGGTATTCGCGTCCCTTGCCGCAGGCGATGAATTTTATTTCGGGGAGCATACGGAGAGCTTTGTGCTTTCTTGGGAGGATATTTCCCCGGCGGATGATTTGTTTATTTCCGCATGGGAGATGCAATCGTCTTTGATGGGCGTTATCGGGGAATACAAATACGGCGTAACCGTTATTTTTGACATGGAGGCCGGGGCCGTAGGCGGCCTTTCCGTTGTGCGGCAGCCATCCGCGCTGCTTACGAACGAACTTCGCAGCGCAACAGTTGATTTTTTGCTTGCTATGTCCGCAACTGTTTTTGCGATTGTGTTTTTGTTTATTGAAGTCAACAAGCTGCTTGAATGCGTGAACGTACCCAATGTGAAGCGCGGACGCGAACTGCGCTACGCCTCCGGCGCGAAAAGCCTGAACTTCCTCGTTACCGTTTGCCAAACCATTCCGGCATATTTCTTCGTGCTTATTGTGTCAAATATTTACGAGCATAACCCGGTAAGCTGGCTTCCCGCCGAGTTTGCGGTTGTTCTGCCGCTTATGGTTGTGCTTATTGTGATGATGGCGGGCGGCGATATAGCGGGACGGATTATCCGTATTGCGCCGCGCAGTTTAATGCTTATCGGATGTGCGGTTGGGGCGGCCGGGTTTATCGTGATGGGGCTTGCGGATAGCTTGTTTCTATGGTTGCTGCTGCTTGCCGTTTCATATATGGGTGTTAGCATTGTGTACGCGGGCATACAAAATTTCATTTCCGATGTAGCCGACACGAGCTACCCGGAATTTCGCACCATAAGGGAAGAAACACTTTCCGGCGAATATATGGGCGGCACATCGGGGGCGGTCATTGGCGCTATTGTGTTTACGCAGCTCGGACTGTTTGCGGCTTTCGTGCTCAGCGCCGCGATATTGTCGCTTTTGGCGGTTTTCATTTACTGNATGTTGCCGTACNAGAAATATAAACATAAACTTTCCGAGCGAAGCGAATTTAATTTNATAAAATTTTTATTCTCGAAACGGATTTTCATGTTCTTGGCATTCGTGATGACGCCTTTTATCGTAGGTGGGTTNTTTATAAAACAATTCGCGCCGCTTTACGCNGATTCTATCGGTTTGTCCCCCGGCGCGGCATCTTGGACATTCTTGCTTATGACAATNGCGGCGGCGTTTGCCGCTCCTTTAGTAGCACGCTTGTTGATTGGGCGGCTTCGCAAAATTACCATCTGCATTCTTGCAAATTTGGTTTCCGCCGCCGGGCTTGCTGTGTTTTCGCTTTTTCCCGGAATTGTTACCATGTACATAGCTTCAGCCTTGCTCGGTATTGCAATCGGGGCGGGAACAAGCATGGTGGAAGGCGGGTTTTCGGAACTGGAAGAATCCCGCAGGTACAAAGGAAGTATTTTTGTTTTCAAGTTGTTCGGTGCGTTACTGGGGCAGTTGGGCGTGTTGATCTTTACGTTCGCGCACACGCTTTCGCCCGAAGGCGGCTATGTGCTTGCCGTTGCGGGTGTCATAGCCGTTCCGACGATTTTATATTTTTTTCTTTCTTCGCGTAAACAAAAAATTTCAATGTAAGGTTTTTTATCGCGGAATAGTATGAATTGCGCGCAAGGACGAAGGGGGGTGTCGGGAATGGGGAATTTTGTATCAGTCTTGAAAAATGCGGGGAGAGCATGGCTGTGCAGTTGGCGGGGAGACCCGTTCGGGTCTGCGGAACCAGCATTAAATACTGCTGCAAAAATTTCAAACGGCGGCGGCTTGTTTTCTGTGCTGTTTTCCACACTCAACTCCGTGTTTTCTGCCGGGGCAGCCGGTGTTACTTTGGTAACGATGCTTGTCACCACGGCGTTGGGCGTTGTTCCCGTTGTGTTTGACACCGCAATTGACCCCGACTCCCCTCTGAGCATACAAGCAAGCCAAGAAATTCGCGCAAGCCTGCGCGCGGACGCTTTAGTCAGTTCTGACGAACATGGCGCACCTGTTCCGCTTGGCGGCGCGATGGCAGGCAACAGTTTTTTTGAACAAATGGCTGTGTTTCACAATACCGTCGATGTAGTCGCAGAGCTTCGGTATCATGACATTGATATTCCCATTGGGGATTTAATGGAGGTTCTTGCCGCATTCGATATGACCGAAACCCCGGAGCTGGCGGAAATAACGCAAGAAATTGTTGCCGCCATCGCACAACAGGAAGCAGAAGCAACCGGCCCTGAACCCGGAGAATCTGAACCGCAAGTTATGTTGGCGGTTGGTACTGATGAAGAACCCGAGCCAGAACCTGAGTCCGAACCAGAGCCTGAGCCCGAACCAGAGCCTGAGCCCGAACCAGAGCCTGAGCCCGAACCAGAGCCTGAGCCCGAACCAGAGCC
>WQSB01000139.1 GCA_009788085.1 Defluviitaleaceae bacterium | reverse complement strand
TTTCTGACCGCTGTAATGCACCGCTTGGCTTCGCAGTCATTCCGCAATCCACATCTGAGTGCCACACCCAACCGCCGCACACCCCAAATTAGACTCACGTGACAGCCATTGAATTCCTTATTGCAAAAGCACATCCGCTGTATTACACTTATTGGATTTGGCAAAGTTGAATATGTAAACGAGGTGCAGTACATGAAAACAACCCTGCTTCGCATCTATAAGTCTTTTTTTGGCTCCGATATCGGCTTCCGTGAAAAAATGCTGAACATGCTGGCAGTCACGGGTGTGTTAGCGGGAATAATAATGGGTTCGGCAAATGCCATTAATGCGGGGGAAGCACTGGGCTCGGCAATTGGATTCGGCATTGTCGTGTTTTCTTTAGGTATGCTTATATTCCTTGCTGTTACCGGATATTATAAAATTGCCTGCATCGTGACCATAGTTGTAATTTTTCTCGGATACTTCCCATATCTGTTTTTTACTATGGGAGGCCTTAGCGGCAGCAAAATCCTGAATTTTGTTTTTGCCATAGTTTTTACCGCATATGTATTGGAAGGAAAGCTGGGCTGGTTTATGATGGTCCTTCAGCTGCTGATTTTTGCCGGAATCTGTGTGTATGCGTATATTAATCCGGCAAGCGTTATCCCAATGCCCTCAGAGTTTAACCATATGTTTGATGCTATAATCAGCATGGCCTTCGTAAGCTTGGCTATAAGCATTGTGTTTATTTTGCATCTTCGTACGTACAAACGACAGCAGCGTAAGCTGGATGAGCAAAATACCATGCTTGCGGGATTGAACCTGTCCAAAACGCAATTTTTGGCCAATTCTTCCCATGAAATGCGCACTCCCCTTACAATTGTTTCGGTAAATGTTCAAAATGTAATCGACATGCTAAACGATATGGAGGATGACGCCATAGACCCGGAAGCAACAGAGCTGCTTAAGGATACGCAACACGAAATTATGCGCTTATCTCGCATGGTAGGCGGAATGCTGACACTGGCATCCAGCAGTGAGGCCATTGAAAGGCGCAGGCTTAACATTTCAGAGATTTTGCACTCCACAGCCAATACGCTTCAAGTCCATATTCAGGAACGGGGAAATATTTTGGAGATTGCGGCGGAGGCCGGGCTTATTATTTTTGGGGATGCCGACCTGCTCTACCAAACATTGGTAAACCTTATTCAGAATGCAGATAAACACAGCAAAAACGATACGATAAAAATTAAAGCCGAGCGAAGCAAAGAAGCAATTGTCATTACGGTCAGCGACAACGGCACAGGCATTCCGGCCGATTTGCTGCCTCGCGTGTTTGAGCGTGGCGTTACGGATGGCCAGGGGACGGGTTACGGGCTTTATCTTTGCAAAATGATTGTTGAATCTCACGGCGGCAAAATTTGGATTAAAAGCGAGCCGGACAAGGGAACATCTGTATATATCTCGTTACCCGATTACGGGGGACAGTTTGGAGAAGGGACGGTTTAACCAAAGTGGCAAATAAAAAAGTTTTATTGGTTGATGACAATAAAAAAATAATGGCGGGCAATGTTCAAAAATTTACTCGAATGGGCTTTGAAACTGCTTGCGCAACTACTCTTGCGGACGCCCGTTGCTTTTTAAGCAAGCATGAGGTTGATGTGATTATTCTTGATATTATGATGCCGGACGGATGCGGCCTGGGCTTTATGAAGGAAATCAGACAAAGCAAAAATGCAGCCATACCGATTCTGCTTTTGACAGGCTTGGCGGCGCAAGAGGATATTTTGCGCGGGCTGAGGGCGGGCGGCGACGACTACCTGACCAAGCCGTACGACTTTGATGTATTGATTGCGAGGGTGGAGGCACTTATCCGGCGTAGCACGATGTTTCCCGAAGCCATAAACAAAGGCAGGCTGTCCATTGACATTGCGGCAGGAACGGCAAAGCTTGACGGGGAGGACTTACTGCTGGCAAAAAAAGAATATGCATTGCTGCTTATTTTCATTCAAAACGAAAGGCAGTTTATCAGCGCGGAGAATCTCTATCAAAAGGCATGGAACGCGCCAATGGGGAACGACAGCACGGCTCTAAGGAGTGCCATTAAGCGTCTGCGGATGAAAATTGAAGGCTGCGGCTGGTCTATCGGCTGGTCAAGGGGTGAGGGGTACATTTTCGAGAAGTCATAAATTTTTTCAAAAAACAGGGCGAGAGTGACATTTTTGTCACTTTCGCCGTTTTTTTGTAGTGCCGGTGTATCATAAAATTGCAGGGGGGAATACGACATGAAATTAAAAATTTACGGTTGCCGCGGCTCAATGTCTTCAGCCACCGCCACCCATAACCGGTATGGCAGTAATACCAGCTGTATGGGTATAGAAGCTGATGGGCAGACCCTTATATTGGATGCCGGTTCCGGCATTAAACAGCTTGAAGCCGAATGTAAAGACAGGGATTTTAAGCCGGATATTCTGCTCAGCCATTTGCATTTAGACCATACCATCGGGCTTACAACCTTCGGCCCGGTTTGCAAGCCGGATGGGGGAGCGAGGATTTTCACATATGAACGTGGCCCGAGGCCCTTGCACGAGCAAATATTTGGCGCGTTTAAGCCACCGTACTGGCCTGTGCCAATGGATACCGCTTCATGTGCCGAATGCGTGCCTTTGCATCCTAATAAATTTTTTGCCTTGGGTATGTTCAACATTTTGCCCTTTGTTGCGATGCACTCGGACATCACGGCATCTTTTCATATAACAGACGGAAATAAGACATTGGTTTATCTGTTGGACAACGAGCTGTCGTTAATGGATGAAAAGACCTATATCTTACTCACGGATTACTGCCGTAATGCGGATTTAGTGATATTTGATGCGTGCTATTTTCCCGAGCACTATCAGTCCCGAATGGGATGGGGGCATTCCACCATAAAGGAAGCTGTTAAGCTTCAAACGGACAGCGGATGCAAGCAAATTTTGCTTACACATTTTGATTCATCTTATAGCGATACAGAACTGGATGACCTAAAGCGGTACCCCGGTGGCGAGCATTTTCTGCTTGCCCGTGAGGGGATGGAGATTGAGTTATAACTTCAATCAAACACTAGGGCTTGCTTGTAAAATGAAAGTTCTCGATTCTTACGCCGGGCACAAGGGCCGCCCCTCCCCATGTTCCAATTAGCTCGCGGTGGTTGGAAACGGCGGTTATGTTGCGCAGGGCGTCCAACATGCTTTCGGTGAAGCGGACGGTTGCCATTGGCGTGGTCAGCTTCCCATTTTCGATGAGGAACGCGCCGTTGCGGGTAAGCCCGGTAATTTGTAAACTGCGGGCGTTTACAAAGTTTGTATAGTGGAATTCGTTAATATATATGCCCTTTTCGGTGGAGGCTATGATTTCCTCCATGGATTGGCCGCCGCCGTCAATGACGATATTGGCGGGGAAGCCCCCCTGACCCCAGATGCTGGCATGGCCGGTGGATTTGACATTTTGCCTGGCGGCCGTTGCGTTGTCATAAAGATAAGAGGCGACAACACCTTTGTCGATTAGCGTAAGTGTGCGGCGAGGGTTGCCCTCTGTATCGAAGGGCAGCGGGCGTAGACCGGGATGGTTTGCATCGTCACGAACGGTAAGATTTTCCCCAAAAACTTTTTGGCCGAGTTTGCCCATTGCAAAGCTCGCGCCGTCCTCGACCTCCTTGGCGTCGAGCATGTAGCACACGAAGCCCATTAAATCCGCAAAAGCCAGCGGCGAAAGTACAACTGTGCGCGCGCCCAGCTCGGGACTGACGGCGTTTCGGGCGGCCTTGGCAGTGGCTTGGGCATTTTTAAAGCAACCCAAAATATCCGGCGGGGCGGTGTATGAACAGCATTCGCGGCCTCCGGCCGTGCCATCCTCGTGAGTGACGACTGTATTAAAATTGACATAGTCATAGGCGGAATAGCGGAAGCCCTTTTTGCTGTCACCCACAGCCAGAACATTTCTGTTAAAATTCAACGCACCGGCGGCGGTGTAACCCGGCTCAATAAAAGCGACGCCGTCTTTTACGAATTTTGCCCGCTCCGCTACTCCGAATGCTTTTAACAGACTTCCGTCACTTGAGCTTTCTTGCACGGGTTCATCTGAGAAGGGAAACGCCTCGAACTCGCCCTCTGGTACATATTTTAATAAATTTTCCGCGTCCTTAGCCAGCTCCTTCAAGCCGTCGTCAGTGACAACGTTGGTTGAGCAGGTGGCGGATTTTTTGCCGTCATAAACAGTCAGCGAGAGGTTCATGTCGGTGATGGCCACATTCTGGCTGATTTCCGAGTTGGCGAAGCGCGTGGTATTCTGCTCGGTTGCGGAAAGCACCGCCGTCGCGTAGTGGCCTACTTGCGCCATTGTTTTATCCAAAATGCTTCTGGCCGCTTCTTTATTTAACATCAGAAACACCTACTTTCACTTTTCTAAACCGGGTGGGCGATGAGCCATGGCTTACGCGCATGACCTGCATGGGCTGGCCTTTGCCGCAGTTGGGCACACCGACAAGCTCCCAGAAATCCTTATTGGCGGTGCCGTCGCAGTTGCCCCAAAACTCCGTTGTTTTTCCGGCGTAAATGGGGTTTTTAAACACGCGGCCCGTCAGCTTGCCATTTTTGATTTCCCGCGCCATTTCGCAGGCAAATTGAAAATTAATCCGCAGGTCGTCGATGCTCCAGCTTTTGTTTTCGTCAAAAATAAAACCGTATTCGATGCCGGAAATCAGTTCGTCCAGCGTGAACTGCCCGGGCAGCAAATTAATATTTGTCATGCGCACGATAGGCAGATTTCTCCAGCCATCGGAAAGCCCCGCACCGCCGGAATTTTGCCCGATTTTGGGTGCATTGTCCCTGGAAGTTTGCAGCCCGACAAATTTGCCCTTGTCAATAAGTGTGACATTTTGCCCGGGTGTGCCCTCGTCGTCGTAGGCAAAGGTTCCCAGCCCCTGCGGGCATGTGGCGTCGGCTACAATTGTTACATGCTCCGAGCCATAGGTCAGTGGCTTGCTGGTTAAATTCTCCGTTTCTACGAAGGAACGCCCCGCGTATGCCGCCTCGCTTCCCAGAATCCGGTCAAGCTCCGTGGGATGGCCTACGCTTTCGTGAATCTGCAAAAACATTTGGCGCGGAGTCAAAATAATATCAAACTCGCCGCTTGGGCAGTCCTCAGCCTTTAACAGCTCCACGGCTTCTTTGCCGATGGTTTTTGCCCGTTCGGCTAAGTTCATGTCTAAAATGGCCTCGTACCCCGCCCGCTGAATATCAATAAAGCTGCGCTCTTGCATATCTTCGTCGGAAAAGGCCGTAGCCCCAATGTACGCGCCAGATTGCAGAAAGCTTTGGTCGATATACGAGCCGTCGGTGTCCGCAAAAATTACATCGTCCTCGCGGAAGAATAAATATGAGCAAGTGCGCTTCACACCCTCTGTCGCGTTCATGTTCTTGTCGCATTCCATCAAAAGTGCAAGTTTTTCCTCAAAGGGCATCCCGAAGGGGCACTTCTTCACGGGAGTCGCATAAGTAGCCTGTACCGCCTCTTTTTTATCAAGCTTTGCCTTTTCGGCCAGCAAGGTCAGGCTGGCCCGGGCAATTTCATAAGCCTGTTTGACAACTGTGTTCATTTGCGTCGGGTCGCTGGACGCCGCAAATCCCATCGCGCCATCCACGTACACGCGCACCCCGTAACCTAAACTGCGCTTCTTCTCGGCCTTTACCAGCGTGGAATTTTCCACCTCAATATCCTCAATGTGGATATCCTTGTACCGCAAATCGCAAAAGCCCGCGCCCAGGGACTTTGCGTACTCCATTGCGGATTGAATCATTTCCTTCACAAAATTCCTCCTTTATTATCTTTGTACCCTTCCGCTGCCGTCGCCGCCAAGCAGGTTTGTGACTTCGGCTACGCTTACCAGGTTAAAATCGCCTTCGATTGTGTGCTTGAGACAGGATGCGGCCACGGCAAATTCCAGCGCGCCCTGTTGGTCCTTGCCGGAAAGGAAGCCGTAAATCAGCCCGCCTCCAAAGCTGTCGCCGCCGCCCACGCGGTCAACGATGCTTTTGATTTCGTATTTGCGGGAGAAAATTGCATCCTTGCCGTCATAGAGCATGGCAGACCAGCTATTATGATTGGCTGAGTGGGACTCGCGCAAAGTAATGGCCACGTGCTTAAATCCGAATTTTTCCACAAGCTGATGAGCGACGGAAATATAGCCGTCGTGATTCAGATGGCCGGAGGTCACGTCCGTACCGTCGGAGGTGATGCCAAAAACGTCGGAGGCGTCTTCCTCGTTAGCGATGCACAGGTTTACATAGGGCATGAGCTTGGTCATGGTTTCCTTGGCCTCAGCCTTCGTCCACAGGTTTTTGCGATAGTTCAAATCGCAGCTGGTGGTGATGCCTTTTTCTTTGCAGACTTTCAGCGCGTCCAGGCAGATGTCCGCCACGGTTTGGCCCAAAGCGGGCGTTATTCCCGTAAAATGGAACCAGTCCGCGCCGTCAAGGGTTGCATTCCAGTCGAAGTCGCTCGGCTGGGCCGTAGCGATGGCGGAATAGGCGCGGTCGTAGATAACCTTTGAGGCGCGTTGATTCGAACCTTTTTCCAGAAAATAGATACCCACCCGGTCGCCGCCGCGTTTAATTTTGCCGGTGTCAACGCCAAAACGTCGCAAAGAATTCACCGCGCTTTGACCTATTTCGTGCTTTGGCAGCTTTGTTACAAAGGCCGCATCAAGGCCATAGTTTGCCAGCGAAACGGCCACGTTGGCCTCGCCGCCGCCGAAGGTCGCGCCAAGCTCATTGCATTGGGTAAACCTCTCGTATCCGGCCGGCGCAAGCCGCAGCATGATTTCGCCGAATGTAACGATTTTCTTCATTTAAATATCCTCCCTCAAGTGTTTATACTTCCCTTGCGCCGTCGCCGGGCTGGGCTACATAGAAATCGGCGGTTAGTCCGGCTTCGTGATGATATTTTTCGCCAACGAATGTGGCGAATTTGTCTGTATGGTCCTTATGAACGACACTGACCGTGCAACCGCCAAAACCCGCGCCTGTCATGCGGCTGCCCAAAACCGCACCGGGCTGGTGTGAACCGTATTCGCGGGCGGCATTAACCAGCGAGTCCAGCTCATCGCAAGAAACTTCGTATAAATCCCGTAAGGAGTCATGGGAGCTGTTCAGTGCGGCGGCGAATTCCTGCCATTTTCCGGCCTGGATTGCCTCGGCAGCAGCTTTTGTGCGGGCGTTTTCGTAAACGGCGTGTTTGGCACGTTTGCGGGGAATTTCATTGCAAATCGCGGTTTCATACTTGTCAAATCCCTCCGGCGTGAGGTCACACAGGACGGTTAAATCACATGCTTTTTTCAAGTCCGCTAAGGCTTCCTCGCATTCGGCACGGCGTTCGTTGTATTTGGAATCGGCCAGACCGCGCCGTTTGTTTGTGTTGGTGATTACGATTCGGAAATCGCCGAGATTAAGCGGCACATGGGAATATTCCAGCGTGTTGCAATCCAGTAAAATTCCGTGGTCGCGCTTGCCCATCGCGGAGGCGAATTGGTCCATTATTCCGCAGTTTACGCCATTGTAAAACTCAGCCCTTTGGCATAGCTTCGCCAGCTCTACCGGGCTTTTTCCCAGT
>WQSB01000138.1 GCA_009788085.1 Defluviitaleaceae bacterium | reverse complement strand
CCGCCGCCGCCAACGCAACCGCCGGGGCAGGCCATAATTTCAATGGCATGATACTTGGATTTGCCGTCGCGGATGTTTTCCAAGAGGATACGGGCGTTGCCAAGGCCGTGAGCTATGCCGATTTTGAGTTCCTTGTCGCCGGCCTTGATTGTGGCCTCGCGGATGCCGTCGTTGCCGCGCAGCTGGGTGAAGTCAACATTGGCGGGGACGGAACCGGTAAGCCATGTGACGGCGGTTCGTGCCGTGGCTTCAATCACGCCGCCGGTTGTACCGAAAATAACGCCTGCGCCGCTGGACTCGCCCATAAATTTATCAAAATCTTCGTCGGGGAGGCTTTGGAATTTCACTCCTGCTTCGCGGAACATAGAGGCCAACTCACGGGTGGTGAGTACATAGTCAACATCGGCAAAACCGTCGTTTACAAGCTCTTCCCGGGCGGCTTCGTATTTTTTGGCTAGGCAGGGCATGATTGACACTACCACCATTTTGTCGGGGTCAACGCCGAGCTTTTGCGCGAGGTAAGTTTTCGCCAGCGCGCCGAACATCTGATGGGGTGAACGGCAGCTTGACGGCACATCTAATAGTTCCGGGAATTGATGTTCAATAAATTTCACCCACGCAGGGCAGCAACTTGTCAGCATTGGAAGGGTGCCGCCGTTATTTATGCGGTCAATCAGCTCGTGAGCTTCTTCCATTACGGTGACGTCGGCGGCGAAGTCGGTGTCATACACCCTGTCAAAGCCGAGACGACGCAGGCCGGCCACCATTTTTCCGGTGACGCGGGTTCCCACAGGCATTCCGAATTCCTCGCCAAGGGCCACACGGATGGCCGGTGCGGTTTGCACGACGACAACTTTTTCGGGATTGTTTAACTCCGTCCAGACCTCGCCGATGTCGCTTTTTTGAGTCAGTGCCCCGGTGGGGCACACACTCACGCATTGGCCGCAGAATGTGCAGGAGGTGTCCATCATCGGATAATCGAAAGCGGTGCTTACCACGGCCTCAAGGGAGCGGAACACGCCGGAGTATACGCCTACGGTTTGCACGTCGTTGCACATGGTTTCACAGCGGCGGCACATTACGCATTTTTCCGGGTCGCGAATCAAAGAATTGCTGGACGTGTCCTTGGTGTGCTTGGACATTTTTCCGGCATAGCGGTCTTCGCGGATATTCAAATCCGCGGCAAGGTCTTGCAGCTCACAGTGGCGGTTGCGCTCGCAGGTGAGGCAGTCCTTCGGGTGGTTGGACAGGAACAGCTCGGCCACAGTGCGGCGCGCTTTGATGGCCCTGTTCGTATTCGTGCGGATTTTCATGCCGTCCCATACCTTGGTTGTACATGCGGGCATCAGGTTGTGGCGGCCTTCGATTTCCACCATGCAAATGCGGCAGGTGCCCACTTGGTTGACCATTTTTATACTGCTCATGTCCAAATGACACAGAGTGGGAATGTTTACGCCGTTTTCCTTTGCTACTTCCAATATGGTCATGCCATCTTTTACGGAAATCTCTACATTATTTAATGTTATATTTGCCATTGATTGCCTCCTCCTACTCTGTGATAATCGCTGATATTTTAGGCGGGCATTTTGGCAAACAAGCACCGCACTTTACACATTCGTTTTGGTCGATTACGTGAATCTTCTTGCCGGTTTTTAGGGTTTCGCCCGTTGCGTGAATACAGTTTACCGGGCATACCTTTGCGCAAAGGCCGCAGCCTATGCATTTCTCGGGGAGGATTATATACTCCACCAAGTCCTTACATTTTCCGGCGGGGCATTTTCTGTCCCTGACATGGGCCTCGTATTCATGGAAGAAATGCTCCAAGGTGGAAAGCACAGGATTGGGTGCGGTGCTTCCCAATCCGCATAGAGACGTGGTTTTGATTGTCTCACCCAGATTTTTAAGCTCATCAAGGTCGCTTTCCTTGCCCAAGCCCTTTGTAATACGTTCCAAAATTTCATACAGACGGGTGTTTCCGATACGGCAGGGTGTACATTTTCCGCAGGATTCCTCCACGGTGAAATCCATATAGAATTTTGCGATATCAACCATGCAGTCGGTTTCGTCCATAACAATCATTCCGCCAGAGCCCATCATGGAGCCTGCCTTTTGCAAATTCTCAAAGGTAACTTGTGCGTCAAGATTCTTTTCGAACATGCAGCCGCCGGAGGGGCCGCCGGTTTGTACCGCTTTAAATTTCCGGCCCTCGCGGATGCCGCCGCCGATTTTGTAAACCACGTCGCGCAGAGTGATTCCCATAGGAACTTCCACAAGGCCTACGTTGTTGATTTTTCCGGCCAGCGCGAAAACCTTTGTACCGGAATTACCCTCGGTGCCGTAGGTTTTGAACCAAGCCGCGCCTTTTTGCAAGATTTGCGGGATATTAACCAGAGTTTCTACATTATTAATAATTGTAGGCTTGCCCCACAGGCCCACTGCCGCCGGGAAGGGTGGTTTTACGCGGGGCTCGCCGCGCTTACCCTCCACAGAGTTGAGCAACGCCGTTTCCTCACCGCAAACAAACGCGCCCGCGCCAAGGTCAATTGTGATTTCAAAATTAAAGCCCGTGCCGAAGATATTTTTGCCCAGCAAGCCGTATTGCCGGGCTTGCTCGCAGGCGATGCGGAAACGATTAACGGCCAACGGATATTCCGCACGCACGTAAACGATGCCCTCGTCCGCGCCGATGGCATATGCGCAAACGGCCATAGCCTCGATAACCGCGTGGGGGTCGCCCTCAAGAATGGACCTGTCCATAAATGCGCCCGGGTCGCCCTCGTCGGCGTTGCAGACTACATATTTTTTATCGCTTTTTACATTGTAGGCGGCCTCCCACTTTACGCCGGTGGGGAAGCCCGCGCCGCCGCGCCCGCGCAGGCCGGAGTCTTTTATAATGTCAATGACTTCTATAGGCTTTTGCTCGGTCAAAGCCACGGCCAGTGACTTGTAGCCGTCCACGCCAAAGTAGTCCTCAATTCTTTCCGGGTCTACGACACCGCAGTGCATCAAGGCCACACGCACCTGACTTTCATAGAAGGGCATGTCCCTGTGTGCCGTGTACCGCTCGGCGGTTTCCGGGTCCTTGAACAGGAAACGCTCCACGGGTTTGCCCTTTAGCAAATGGCTTTCCACGATTTCGTCCATGTCCTTGCCCTCAACGCGCACATAAAATGTATTGTCCGGATAAACCTTAACAATGGGCCCTTGCTCGCAAAATCCGAAGCATCCGACCTTTAAAATCGTGGCCTCTTCTCGGATTCCGTGTTTTTTAAGGCTTTCCTCAAGAGCGGTTTCCACATCCAAGCATCCCGACGAAATACAGCCCGTGCCGCCGCAAATAAGCAGCTGAAGCCGCGTAGGATTCATGTCCTTTGCCTTGTCGAGAGGCTTGCGGCTTGAGATATGTTTTGCCACGATGTCCTTTGCCATAGTTGAGTCAACTTTTTTGAAATCAACGGGCGCTTTGCCCGGCTCTACAACCTGAACTCGGGGCTCGTCGCCGCAATCGCCCAAGCAGTCCACACCGATAACGGATACATTTTCCAACCGGGCGGCGTTTACTTCGTCAAAAAGAATTTTTAAAATTTCCCGCGCCCCGGCTTTTAAACCGCAGTCGCCCAAGGCTACTTTGATTTCTGTGCGCGTTTCAAAATCATCCGACACAAGGCGCATGATTACGTCGCCTCTGTATTTTTCTCTCAGGGCAGCCAAATCCTTTGGAGATTCTATTCTCATGTCGATGCTCCTTCCCCTGCTGTGAAATCTGAAATTACCCCTTCAACGTCCTTGTCTGTTTCGATTCGGCCATAAACCTTGCCGTTTACAATCACAACCGGTGCCAGCCCGCAGGCCCCTACACAGCGCAATGCGTCTACCGAGTACATTCCGTCCTCTGATGTAGTGCCCGCTTTTACGCCCAAATCCTTCTCGAATTTTGCCAAAACCTTGTCCGCGCCGCGAACAAAGCAGGGTGTCCCCATACACACGGATACCTTGTATTTCCCCTTCTTTGTCATCGTAAAGAAGGAGTAAAACGTTACCACCCCGTAAATCTTGCTTGCGGGAATGTCCAGCTTTTGGGCAATGTAATTTTGCACCTCGATGGGCAAGAATTCAAAAATCCGCTGTGCCTCATGAAGCACAGGAATCAGCGCGCCCTGCTTTGAATGCAATCCGTCGATGTACTCGTCCAGTTTTGCAAACAAAGATGTGTCGATGTTCGTTTGCGTCATTATTGTCCTCTTCCTTTCGTTTTAATGGGGCTCTTCCCCAAGCCCCGCCATGCCGTGTGGCAATGGTAGTCCGTTTCCAACCACCATTGTACCATACTGTGAAATATTCACAAGAAAAAGTCTCAGATTTCGATTAGAAGAACATGTTGACACATTACACGTTTCGTGATATTGTTTATTTGCAACAATCGAACAAACGTTTTTATGCTATGAACGGGTTTTGCCATCTCCGGAAGGAGTTCTCTCTGAAACGGACCGCACCGCTTCCGCTCTAACCTCTGTACTATGTTGCACAATATTGAGTTTTGGAAATCATAAAAATATGCCCCTTCGTTTTATGCGAAAGGGCATATTTTTATGATTTAATCGCAACAAGCGCAAAAGCCACTTGCTACGGTGAATGTTCGCCCTTCCCATTTTTTGGGAGGTGGGAGGGGGATGAAATGGTTTAACAGCATATCTGACTTGAATGCGTAAGGGGACTACGCCTCAGATAAGCCCCTACAGTTTGAAATACGCCACTAACTGTTGGAGCATTTCAGCTTGGGAATTTAATTCCTCTGATGCCGCCGCCGTTTCTTCCGAAACAGCCGAGTTGCTTTGTACCACTTGTGATATTTGCGAAAGTCCTGTGCTGACTTGCGAAATCGCTTCCGCTTGCTCTCTTGATGATACCGAAATATTGTTTATAAGTTCCGACACTTCGGCGGCATTTCTAACAACGGTGTCTAAGGACTTCGATGTTGCTTCTGCAATGCTTGACCCGCTTTCCACACGGTTATTTGAAGTTTCGATAAGCCCTGTGGTTTCGTTGACAGATTCTTGACTGCGCCCGGCAAGATTGCGCACTTCTTCTGCAACCACGCTGAACCCTCTGCCGTGTTCGCCCGCTCGCGCAGCTTCAACAGAGGCGTTAAGCGCAAGCAAGTTTGTTTGGAAAGCAATGTCTTGAATGGCCTTGATAATCTTTGCTATTTCGCCCGATGATTCTTTAATTTGCGTCATTGCCGTCAACATATCCCGCATAGAAGCGTTGCCCTCTTGGGCATTAGTTGTAGACAGCTTAGAAAGTTTGCTTGCTTCCGATGCGTTGTCGGCGTTTTGCTTCGTTTGTTGATTAAGCACATCAATAGTGGCGTTGAGTTCCTCTACTGAACTGGCTTGCTCCTGTGCGCCGTTTGCCAATTCTTGTGCGCTGGTGGAAATTTGTTTTGCACCCGACAACACTTGTTCAGATGCCATCGAAATACCCGACATAGTTTTGTTCAAAGTGACGTTGATATTGTTTACAGAACGCTTGATGTTGTCGAATGAGCCAACATACTCACGGTTGATATTATTACGCAAGTCACCATTCGCCGTTTTTGCCAGTACATCTTCTATCTCG
Source organism: Defluviitaleaceae bacterium (assembly GCA_009788085.1). GTDB lineage: Bacteria > Bacillota > Clostridia > Lachnospirales > WQUN01 > WRAH01. The sequence goes on along the minus strand of WQSB01000138.1, from coordinate 2,042 downwards.
TTTATATAAGAAGATATATCGGAAATGGTGTGGTCTAGGTTCATTGAAATGTCTTTGAATACCCCTGCATAATTATCGGGGTCGGCATCAAAGCCATGCGCGCTGACCTTTCTGTCAATGTCGTTTATATCAAAATTGCCTGCTTTCATTTCGTTCAAGCAAATCTTCCACGCTTGGATAGGTTTATCCACGGCTTCACAGATGTCTGCGAGGCCGTTCATTATTTCTTTCCAGCTTCCGTCAAATTGGGACGTATCAATGTTGCAACTTAGGTCGCCTTTGTTAGCGGTGTGGTCTACGATGTTTAGTACTTCTGCGCTTACAGCGTCGAGTTTGGAAAGTACGCCGCGTAAGGCGTGGGTTTGCATCATAAAGTCGCCCTGCATGTCTTCAACTTTTACATCAAAGTTACCGTCACCGATACTTTTTAGTATGCTACTTATATTTTTGATGTTTGCAACTTCATCATCCAAGATTGCATTGATGGATTCCACCATGCCACGGAAGTCGTTTTCGTATTTGGTTGCGTCTACTCTGTGTGTCATAATGCCCTTGGTGTTGTACTCTTGTTGTATGTTAGAAAGGTCATAAACCATGTCGCGTATAACATCTATCAGCTCAACGACATAGAGAGTAAGCTCGCCTGTTTCATCCTTGGAAATATTGTCGCGGCGGATATTAACATCCATCCTGCCTTTTGCAACATCGCCCAATGCCGCAACCACTTGTTTAAGCGGGGTCGTGATAGCGCGCACAAGGAAGGATGCTGATATAAGAAATGCAGTCGCAAATATCAGGCCTGCCAAAAAAGACGTAATGCGAGCCTCGCCGCTACGTGCAACCAGTTCTTGCGTGCGATTATCGCGGGTTACGATTGTGCCTTCGCGCAGCGTCTCAAACATTTCGGAGATTTGGCCGTAGAGTGACGCGCCCAAGTTTAAATAATTCTGGACATTATCGCGGCTTATGGGGTCGCCAATCGTGCCTCCGCTTGAGGCATTAAACATACCTTCTACAATCTCATTTCTGTATCTGTTCATAAGAAGGCTTAAAGCATCGGCTTCTTGCAAAAGCTCGTTACGCCGATGCGTGGAAATCATCTCGTCCGCCAACATGTTATCCTGATAGGCTCGTATGCCTACCATCAAATTACTGTGGCCTTGTATCGCCTCGTTACGCAAATTTTGGAGCGTGTTTTGGTCGCCTATATGAAACGCCATGTTTGCCACGATACGGCGAGAATCCACGATGTCACCGTGCATGGTGTTTAAAATATTATACCGCTCAACCGGATGCTCCAGCATAAGGAACAAGTCGTAGGTAACACCGCGGTTGGTGTTGCCGTTGAAAACAAGAAGACCACCAGATACTGCCACCATTAGAATAAATACGGTGTACAGCTTTACACCCAGTTTCATGTTTCTGAAAAAGCTCATTTCCATTTCCCTCTCATCTTGCCTGATTGGACTGCTTTGCTTACACGGTTTATTTCACACATCTAATGCCAAATGCCTTGCCATTACTGCACGGCAAACATCAACTAACTGGAAAGGCAGAGCTTTTTAGAATGAACCACACGACAATAATAACGCATACGAATTATTTTGTAACCGCACACAGGGGAGTGTTTTTAAGGATTTTTGAAATTTTTTTTAATAAATTGTATTGATAAGTCATTTTTGAACTTATTACATAATACTAGTTGGATGTCTTTTCACATAGAACCAATTTATTGCTTTTTTCGCCCTTTGTCTTTATTTTTTTATTTCAATCCTTGATTCGCGTCTTGGTATAATAGACCTGTCCTAAAACCTGTGCAGGAAGAAAAAAATGAGATATAAAGTGAAACATAGACAACGAAAAAAGAATATTAAACTTAACAGAAGAAAAATATCAAGTAATATTTGGGATAAGAAAGCCAACATTCGACGNAATGCTTGNGATATTGAACAACGCATACAAGGAAATGCGTAAAAAAGGCGGCAGAGAGCGGAAGTTGAGTGTCCTTGATATGCTAGTGATAACGTTGGGGTACTACCATG
>WQSB01000137.1 GCA_009788085.1 Defluviitaleaceae bacterium | reverse complement strand
CGGAAAAACATGTCACTCCACATCATCGGGTAAAAGCCATATTTTTTGCATATCTCCACAACTCTGCTCAGGTGGTTTGTCATTATGTCGCTTCTGTTTTGGTAACCGTGCTTATCAAGATATTTACCTAAACCGAGCATATGGGCTTCGTCCATGCCTATGTTTATGTTTCGTGAGGTGAAACATTCCGAAAGTTGACGCATCATATCATCGAGAAAACGGTATGTTTTTTCTTCGCCTACGAGCATTATATCTTCGCAATCGACCATATCGTAAAACTCGGGCCACCGGAGCGCCTCATTTAAGTGAGCCAAAGTCTGCACACACGGTATCAGCTCTATGCCGAACATTTCCGCATAGTGGTCAAGTTCCCTCAGCTCTTCTTTTGTGTAGCGCCCTCGCTGGTAGCCGAAGTATTTCCAATCGGGGATTTCAAATGTGTCCTCTGTGTATAATTGCAGCGTGCTCAGCCCCATCAGCGCCATGTGCCTTATCAGTTTTTTTACCGAAGGGATATTTGCGACAGCGTTTCTTGAGCAATCAAGCATGTAGCCGTTTGCTTTAAATGCACTTGTTTCTTCTACCTCGCTTTCGCCTTGCAGAAGGTGACTTATTCCCCTGATAAACTCAACTTTTCGGCTGTATCCTATAAACACTCCTCCGTCTGTTTTTGATAAGCGGAGTCCATTTTCCCGTTTATCCGCAGTTACTTCTATTCCACTACCCGATAGTAGCAAAAATCCCGCCTGCTCAAGCTCTCGCAGCGGGTGCTTCAGTTCATCGTCTATTTCGTTTATTCTGATTTTAATCATGATAAAAAGCCCCCTTTTTCGATTGCACATTTCCCCACACAGTATATTATTTTAATACGCAATTCGTCAAGGGCTATTTAATTACAAATTACTGCAAATTTCGTTACCGATAGCCTTGCACAATGAGCCTAGCATCTTTGTTCGAGCAATTGGTGCAGGTTGATAGAGTTATGATTTGAAGCGCACGCATAGGAGCTTCAATTCTGTCAGTAAAGTAGTTGAATGCATGTGAATAGCTGAAATCGAGGTGGTATGCATAATCTGTTACGTCGGTCAGACGCACATCGAATATCGTGAACTCCAGCAGTTCGCCATTGACTTCCAGTGTTATCATATCGTTTTCAGCCAAAAAATCGCTATCAAGAAACCTGTGAAGCTCACTGAACAGCCCACCCTGCGGAGCGTTGTGTCCGTAGATGATGAGATGCGGCGTTATCGTTATGTTCAGGTTACGGAAATCCATGAACAACGCGCCGTTAGGGTTACGTTCTCCCGTAAACGAAGTATTGAGGTATCTTTTGTTGTCCTCGCCGCGTACCACGGGATAATCTACATATGTTCCGTCAATTCTGAGCCAGCCGACATAATCAGGGTTGATGGCTCTCATCTCTGCACTGAGTGCGTCAAATTGTACTACTTCGACTTCCTCTTCGCTGCCGCGCTCTGATGCTCTCGCTGCCGCCAGATTTCGCAGATTTTCAAACTCAGCGGTGGATGCTCTGTGTGCATTAATGCTCGCCAAAACAACTAAGGCAGTGAATACCGTTACACTGCCAAAGATGAATATTACGATTACCAGTCCTATTGTCTTTGATACTTTTTTCATATAGCATTCTTTTCCTCTGGCGGAAGTGCTACGGGACGATTACCATCGTCCCCTACAAAATCACAACAAACAGTCTGTCACCTGCTTATCTGCTGTGGTTGCTTAAGTCGTCTTTGACTTTCGCCTCTGTCTGAGGTTGAAGTACAGCAGAACTCCTGCAGAAATCGTCAGAGACATTGCGATACCCATTATGATAAACATTGGCGTAATATCGGGTACGCCTGTCTGCGGTACGTTGCCGAATCCTCTGCTTACTATCAGATTCAACGTGGCATGACCGCCTGAAAACTCTGAAATGAACGAATATGTACCGTCAGAAAGGTTGTTTATGAACGCTTCGCTGAGTGTTATTGCTGTGCTTCCCGAGCCTATGGTTAGATGAGCCATGTTAACCAGCCTGTCGCCAAACCACAGACGCTGGAATGTTGTATGGTCTGCATCTACACGCGCAGTCCTGCTACCGCTGCCTGTCCATGTTCCAAAATGCTCGATTACGGTAATATTTCCGGGACCTTGAGGTCTGGTAACACCGGCGGGTGGTGCTACTGTGCCCGGCACATTGCCGGATCCACCACTTCCGTCGCCGTTCTCGTTGCCGTCGCCGTTGCCTTCCTCTGACCGTGCTATCGTTATGGAGAAATCCTGAATGTCAGGCGTGGTGCCAGGTGGACCTGTCGCTACGACTGCGAATCCCCATGTGCCCACCGTGGTGGGAGTGCCTTGTATAACGCCGCGTTCATTTAGGGTAAGACCCGGCGGAAGCGGTGAGTTTATCGGGTTTTCAAGCGCAAATCTGATAGGTGCAGTACCTTCTGCTTCGATTATTGCCCTGTATGCAACACCTGACGTGCCAGCATCCAGCACAGCCTCGGTGATTATCTCTGGCGAATCAGGGGGAGACCCTACAGGTTGGACAATAAGCAAGAAATCTTTATCGTCAGAAAACTCTATCCCGTCAATGGTGTTTGTTGCCCTGACTGTAAACGGTGAGTTAAAAATTTCTGTGGGTGTTCCGGTTATGAGCCCGTTTGCATTGAGTGTAAGACCGGGTGGCAGTATTCCTCTTATGAGTCTCCATGTAATAGGCTGAGTTCCGTCTGCATCCAGCTGCTGTGTATATGGAGTCCCAACAATGCCGCTCCACAATGGGTTGGATGTTATGATAATCGGCGCACCCTGAGTCCAGCCGGGTCCGTTGCCGGGTCCACCGGGACCGCCGGGTCCTCCGGGTCCGTTGCCGTTGTCATCCCAAACTGCGTGTAAGTTTACTTCTCTTCCTATGATATCTTCAGGTATTGCGCCTCCGGGTACGGCCGGACCATTTGCAATCACTGACCAGTGGAGGAATGGATATCCATCCGGATGGGTAGGGGTATATTCTGCGCCTGTGGGGATTACCCACCGCTCTCGTGTGATATTTTGCGAAGCCAGACCTCCGATTCCGCCGTGCGGGTGCACCCTCAAAAAGCGTTCGTCATCCCCCGGTGGCGGGAGACCTTCTCTTGCTGCATGCACAACGACACTGCCGGAGAGTATCTCAGAGCCCGTATACACCCCACCGTCAACCGGTGGACCACCGCCCGGGTTTAGAGTGCCTGCCGTGGGGTTGCCGTGCGGGAATCCGGTCCATCTTATGTTGACTGAAGTGCTTCCAAGCGGAGCATTCTCCAAGACTCTAAAAACTAAATCGATGAGATGACCATCCGCTGTCCAGTTCATATTAAGGTTATTAGGGTTGACCATTGAAACCCATGTTGACCCCGGCTGATAATTGTCAGTACGCAGAACATGAGCATCCGTATTAGGGACCTCCACAGATACCATCTCTAATTGGGAGGTATCAAAGCCAAAAACCTCAAAACCTGCAGCGGCAAACCCCGGGTTGTCCCTGACATTTATGGGAACTGACACCAGCTCACCCTGATACCCGACAACACCGGACTGAATGTCAAAAGTCGGCCCGCCGTCAAGATTTTGAAGCTGGTTCGCTGATGCTACCAAAGGCAAACTCAGCGAAACAAGCAAAACCATGGCTAATATTAGCGCAATTTTTCTTTTCATTTTACAGTACCTTACCCAAATCTCATTTTACTATCACAATTAATTGCGGGCGTAGCTGCCTATGGCGTTTCTACTATGCCAACTTCACGGATTCCGAAAATACGTCTGAAATATGTCAAATCTGCAAGCGTAACGCTCCCGTTTCCATCAATATCTGCATTCTCTAAACTTTGGCCTGTCAGGGTTTCTCCTTCAAAATGCCTTGCAAGCAAAATGAGATCCCAGTAGTCAATCCTTCCGTCAAGGTTAATATCTCCTCGACCGGGGCGTCCGGTAACTGCGATTGACAGCGGAAAATCTATTCTCATAGTGCCCTGTAAAAATGCGCTCAGGGTGAATTCATAAGGTTCGCCCGGTCGTGTCGGCATGGTTGGGTTAATAAACACAAGTCCACCAACCGCATTACTTCCTGCAAATGTAAGACCTAGGCCTGCGTCAGGCTCATTCCCGGGTAAAATTACCCATCTAAACGGACGCTGATCCCCTGCTTCGCCGCCGTTAACAATTTGGAAACCTCTTGGGTCCGGCAAATCAACTCTGCCAGGTTCACCGGCAAAAATGATACTCGGAGGGGTGCTTCTAACGCCGCGAATCAATACATCTGCGCCAATAGTAGGAGCATTATTTGACACATGAAAATATGGGTCATAGCTGTTGCCATTCATAGGCACAGGCATCCTCATCGTCATAAAGTTATGCTCAGCCGTTCTGAGATGACCTGTGTACTGCGTGTGGCCGGGCGCCCCTGCGTTTGTGCCTACAGTTCCGCCAATCTCAAGGTTTAGGTTGGTAGCCAGCTGCTCAATCGGCTGAAACTCCCAGCGCACAAAGTTTGTGTCTTGAGCGCTGATTATACCCATAGTGCCGGGCATTACTGCACGAGTAAGCTCAAATCGTGAGCTATTGGCGGGGCTTTGAACAAACTCGGTGGTTTGCTCAGGAACTCCGTTTGCATCTACACGGCGCACATGCCCGCCCATTCCTGTCGGAACGGTGTTTAGGTGCATATATGTGCGCGGCCAGATTATAAGCTCAAACTCCGCCCTTTCATATGTCCGAATGTTTTTGTTCGGCTCTAGGAATGAATCAACTTCAACTCCGACGGTGAATCTGCCAAAAGTATCCGGTGTCGGAACTCCTGTCAAATCAAACTTCGCACGACCCAGCATTACATCCAGAGAGCCGTTGGCTTGTGTTAAATATGTTAAGTTTAACCCGGGGGGGAGATTGCTTGTGAAACCCGATCCTGTGGCGGTCTGGTCAGGGAATAATCTTTGAGGACCACCGTCGCTTCCGGCTCTTGGCTTTTCAAAGTCATAGGTGAATCTCCACATTGTATAGCCACCATCTGCGCTTGCAGGTAATCCTGTCGCCCATATCGTGTCTCTAACCATAGCCAAATCTTCTGCCGGCTCGTCGCTGCCCAGTGTTTGGTCTGCCATCATATGACCCAGAGCCGTGGCATCTAAATTGATGATACCCTCTCCGGCACTCAAACCAAACTGCGGTCTAGGCAGTATATCGAGGTGAAATTCTCTTTCAATAAAACCGATAGGTCTCACCGGCATACCGGCAGGAACAGTTGCTCTTTCAGGGTGCGGCACAAACGCTGCCAAACGCAGAACAAACGTAACTCGCCCTACTCCAAATGTACCGGCGGTGTTATTGCCTGCCGTGGGTGTAAGGGGTTGGTCAATACCATTTGTTGTGTCGTATTCTGTGGGGAGATTTCGTAATATTACGTCGAAAGTAGGTCTCGCATCGGCAACCCTTTCAGGCGGGACAAAACGTTGGTCAACAGGGGCGGCACCTGCCGCGCCTGACATACTGGTTCGCACACTAAATACCCAAGTCAATCCTGAGTTAGGGTCGGGCAGTCCCGTCTCTGGGAAAACACCCGCAAGATTCGGCCAAGGGTTTGTGGCGGGATTATCGTCCCACGCGGGAATATATACGCCAACACTGGTAAAATGCCCATCTGTTACCCATTCAAGAATCGGGTTGCCTAAAGTATCATACATCGGTTCGTCATTACTGTCTAACATCTGCCTCGTGCTACCGCCGTAATGGACACCTTGCATACCATCGAGCATGGGGCGTGCCGCAGGACGTATGGTAACGTTACCGGCATCTCTGAAAGAGCCTTCATTGATAATGGGTAGCGGCAACACGACTAATGTAGCATTTACTGTTTGCCTGACTCTGCGGAGAGGATTTTCAACCCAAATTTCATCGGGTACATTAGGGTCGGGAATTGTCTCATATTCGTCTAACCACGCAGGATAATCAGGATTTGGCTCATATCTTCCCTCGTCCTCTGTCCATGATATATCTATCGGAAAAGTGAACGTGGTGACAAAATCTGGCAAATCTCCAAGACCCGGCTCTCCAACACCTATTTCACCCCAGTCAAACGGTTCTATGGTGGTATTTCGTTCTTCATGTTCATTCCAGAATGTTGCGACTGAAATGTTTCTGCCTAGGTTGGTGAAGCGAAGCCCATGATGCCCTGGACCGTGACCGCCCGGACCTCCTCCACCCATAAATGCATCAAAAAGCGGGCTGGCTGCACTAACATCAGGAGCAGTAAACCCAAAATTATCCGGGTCGTCAATCAAATAAAGCCTGTCCTCATAACGATTGCCCCACATGCCAAAACTCAGTTGTACATTTGTGGTTTGTCGTGTAATAGGAATAGAAACAATCAAAGGAACATCGGGACCGATAGGCAGTCCACCGTGTTCAACAAGGTTATTACTGATGCTTTCAACTCCGTGTGGATTATATTCATAAAGTGCCCAAACAGCAACAGGTTCTTCAGGCACAACAAAAGAAGCTCTAACATAATCGGCATTTGATGGCTCATCAGAAAACTCTAAATCAGGAAGACTAAACTCCCAAGTCAGAAAGCCGCTCGAAGGAATATTAAGAATTACTGTATCCCCAGGCTGCACTCCAAGCGGGATTTCCGGGAAAAATCGCCAAGCTTCACCTTCTTCAGGTGCATATACAGAGTCCTGCCAAACAAGAGGGTCAGACACAACTTCAAAGACATTTCCAGTGCTGAGAGCTTCTCCTTGCGTCCTATCAGGAGGTCTGCGCTCAAGTGTTGCGGAGTCATCACCAAAGACGGTCATGAGCGTTACTGCCGTAGCAGCAACACATATTACAGCCAAAAGGCCAATCAATGTATTTCTAAGTAATTTCATACCTTTTCCCATAATCATCAAATCCTTTCGCATTTATAGCGGCATTATATCCGTACTATACTGACATTACATGCGGATTGCATGTGGGTCGGTTTCGGGTGTATTATAGTGTAATAAAATATTGTTGTCGCACCGAGTGCGGCACGGGGGATTTGCTTTGCAAATGTCTAATTTTTTGTAGAACTTTCCCCACTGTACATTTTACCATATTTTAAGCGCAATTTCAACTGCTTTTTGCATCGAATTTACGAAATTGTCACATTTAGGTTACACATCGCACAAACCGCGACAATGAATTCTTCATTTTCGCCGTTTTCGCAACTTCATTACTATGTATCGGATGTTTTGACCCCGGACTTTAGCGGTTTTTTAATTTTTGCAGATATTATACCTTCGTTGAATGCAGTTGACCTGTAAAGAGCCTAAGTGACCGCTATAACAAGAGCCGGGGAAAAGTCCCCGACCCTGTTTATAGCTAAACACAGCCTTTTAACGCACAGAAATATTCTCCGATAATAATGACACGCACAGATGATTCATGCTCACGCCCTCTTGCTTTGAGCGATATGAAAGTTTTTTGTGTAAAGATTTTGGCATCCTAATTTTGAACTGCCCGCTATAGCTTTCTTGCGCCGTGGGTTCGGGAATNGGGAAGCCGTCTTCAAGACAGCCCTCAACCCACACTTTTTTAGCGTCTTTGAGCATNTCCAAACCTTCTTCGATTGTATCTGCACAGGTAATACACCCTATCAACTCAGGATGCTTTAGAACATAGCCGCCCTCGTCTTTGTCTTCGATAATTTCAATACGATAATTCAATCCCATGTAGTAGCTTAAATCCTTAATCATCATCTGACACCTCACTTAAAGTTTCTAAAATAGCATTTTTAACCTGCTCCACATAAACTTTTTTAATTGGATAGTTCTTGACAATCGTAAGGCGTGGCATACCGCTTTTGCGGAAAGAATAGTGGCTACGGCTTATAGAGCACCACTTTGTTTCTGCCTGTTGCCTTGGCTTTGTATAGGGCTTCGTCCGCTTCTGCCACCAGGGTTTCCGGCGATGCCGCATCCGCTGCTTTTGTTGTTACACCGGCAGATACTGTGATGGGTATTCTTAATCTTTTTATTTTAAACGGAGTCTTTTCGACAGCAACTCTTACCCTTTCCGCAGCTTTAATCGCAAT
>WQSB01000136.1 GCA_009788085.1 Defluviitaleaceae bacterium | reverse complement strand
CCCAGCAGCAGGCCCTTTACAAAAATTGACCTGCCGATGGAGGCCGCCGCACTCGTCCAACAATACGACGCCGCCTGCGAGCAGTTGGATTATCTCACCGACCAGAAGCAGGAAGCGGAAAATTTATTGAAACAGATGCTGGGCGAAAATGAAGCCGGCATCATTGCCGACAGGATAATCACTTGGAAGACCATAGTCCAGGAGCGGCTTGATTCAAAAGCTGTAAAAGCAAAGCACCCAAGGATTTACAAAAAATTCGCCAACCAAACATCATTCCGCCGCTTTTCCATAAAGGCGGCCAGTTAAACAGGAGGCAAAAATGGCAAGTTCAAAGCTCAAAGACCAAATGAACGAAAAACTGAAAACCCAAAAATCTGAAGCCACAGGAGAAAGGACTGAAACCATGCCTGACACAACCGCATTAACCACGGTAAGCGATTCCAATTTTATCGCGCTGAAATCCGATGCGCTTGGCATCATCCGCGAAAACCTGAAGCACCAGCAATTATCTGCTGCGATGTTCGACGTTGTAAAATCCCCCTCCGGTGGGACTACCGTGTTTTCCGTCCCAGGGTTATCCGGCGAGGAAGCAGAAAAGGAACTGACCGGAATTATTTTAAGTTATACCACCCCGCGGGCCTACTGGGACACACCCGACCCCAAAGAGGGTACGCCTCCCATCTGCTTCAGCAATGACAGCGTTGTTTCTATTGAAGGGCAGCCGTGCAGCCAATGCCAGTTTAATGACTTCGGCTCTAAGAACGGCGGGGAGACCAATGCGAAAGCCTGCAAGGAATCTGTATGTATATTCCTGTTGCGACAGGATAATATTCTGCCGCTTATCGTGCGCGTGCCTGTATCCAGCAAGGCGGCATTCTTGAAATATGCTACCAGATTAGTTGGCACCATGACACCCATTTCCAGCGTTGTTACAAAAATTACACTGGAGAAGTCCACCAACAAGACTGGGCAACCCTATGCAAAATACAACTTTGAGGCAGTCAGCAATCTCAGCCCCGAAGAAGCTACATCCGCCAAGGGATACGGGGATAATTTCATGGAGATAGTACAGGCTGCCGATTCCCCGCAAGTTATTGCGGCGGCGGTGTAACACCAAAACAAACAGTATGCCCTCAGCGTTGTTGCGCCGGGGGCATTTTTCTGTAGAAGGGATTTTATTTATGGAGCAAAAATCTACGGAACGGATGCGGGAGCTAATCGCCAAGTTGAACCAATGGCGGCATGAGTATTTTGTACTGAATGCCCATACTGTATCGGATGCAGTATACGACCACCACTACGATGAGCTGGAACGGCTGGAGCAACAGACGGGCATCCTTATGAGCAATTCGCCTACGCAAACTGTTGGTTATGAAGTAGTGGACGGTCTGGAAAAGACCACGCACACAATCCCGCTTCTGTCATTAGACAAAACAAAAAACGTGAGCGACCTCATGCGCTTCATCGGCTCGCAGCAGGTTTTACTGATGCACAAGTTGGACGGCCTAACGGTGAAGCTCGAATATGAAAACGGCTTACTTACCCGCGCATCCACTCGCGGCACAGGCGAAGAAGGCGAAGTAGTTACCCATAACGCCCGCGCCATTGATGGTATACCTGCATGGATTCCATATCTGGAGCGGTTGGTCGTTGTCGGTGAAGCCTATATTACCAAACCGACATTTGAACGGCTGCAAGATACCCTGCGCGACAGCTCCGGCAATTCGTACAAAAACGCCCGCAACATGGCATCAGGTTCTCTGCGCTGTTATGACGCGGGTGCTTGCGCCGGGCGCGGATTGTCGCTTTCGCCGTTTGGTGTGCTTGAAGGTCTGAACGAGGACGAGTACAAATCCATGAAATTAGCGACTTTGAAGCAATTAGGGTTTTCTGTTTGTGCGTTCCTTGCACTCATACCCAATCCAACAGAGCAGCAAGTGTCAAACAGCATTGCGGAGCTTCAGGCATCTGCTGAAGAACTGGGACTGCCCATCGACGGCATCGTTGTCACCTACGACAGCATCCCCTTCAGCCTTGCCCGAGGAAGAACCGGGCATCATTACCGGGACGGCATAGCGTATAAATTTGAAGATGATTTGTACGAAACCACTCTCCGCAGTATTGAATGGAACCCTTCACGCTTTGGCGAACTATCCCCGGTGGCTATCTTCGACCCGGCGGAAATAGACGGGTGCGAAATTACCCGGGCCAGCTTGCACAACTTGACTTTCATAACAGAGCTGGAGCTGATGCCGGAATGCTGCATTCTTATCTCCAAGCGCAACATGATTATACCGCACGTTGAGGAAAACCTTGACCGTGGCCGCTTTAATGCGGTGGAGTTGTTTCCTACACATTGCCCGTGCTGTGATTCTCTCGCATATATAAAGGAAGGGAAAGGCGACAAAGGAAAAGTTACCCGCGTTCTTTGCTGTAATAACCCCGGCTGTGCTAACCAAATTCTCCGCAGGTTTATTCACTTTGTAGGCAAGAAGGCTATGGACATCGAAGGTTTATCAGAGGCGACGCTAAAGACATTTATCGAAATGGGTTGGCTTAACGACTTCATGGACATTTACAGGCTTGGCGAGTATTCATTTGAGATTACCAGCTTGGAGGGGTTCGGGGTTAAATCATGGCAACGGTTACAGGATGCCATTCAACGTAGCCGCAAAACCACTTTCGAGCGGTATCTGGTTGCAATGGACATCCCCATGATTGGGCGCACTGCCAGCCGGGAACTGGGCCGCTACTTTGACAGCAGCCTTGATGATTTTGAAGCCGCCGTAATAGGCGGTTTTGATTTTACCATGTTGGAGGGTTTCGGGATCACCCTGCACAACAATATCCACGCATGGTTCAAAGAACCGGAAAATCAAAATTTATGGAAGGAGCTACAAAAAATGATTGACGTTGAAAAGAAGGACGCGCTTGCAACATCGGAAGGCGCGGGTGGCACGTTCACGGGTTGCACCATTGTCGTTACGGGCAAATTGGTTCACTTCACCCGGGACACCATCAACGCCAAAATTGTAGAGCTGGGCGCAACCGCCGGCAGCACAATATCAAAAAATACCCATTATTTGATATGCGGCGAAAAGGCAGGCAGCAAGTTAGCCAAGGCTCAGTCATTAGGCGTAACCGTCTTAACAGAGCAAGAATTTCTAACCATGTCCAAAAGTGCTTAGTAAAGCACCCACTCAAAAATCCAAAGGAGAGATGCGTTATGATATGTCTATTTTCAAAAATCGGTGCCATCGGTGTAAAGGTTTTAAGTGGTGCAGCTTTTGTAAAGGCAGCTCCATTTGTGTTGCCCGTAGCTTGCGCGGCTGTATGCGTCGGTGTAACCATCGCAGGGGCAAAGCATATGTCTAAAATGCTGCTTGCAAAAGCACTGGTCGATGCTTCGCTACATCAATGCGATTTCTTTGATGATGAATACGCTGATGAAGACAATCTCAGCGATGATAAAGACATCAACGAAGATGAATAACCCTATATTTTCAATGGGTCGCGTATCGCATATGCGGCTTCTGAAAATATATATTCTACCTATGTAACCGGAGTAAGTATGCTCCGTAAAATTTTAATCCACTAGGAGGAATTTCACATGGCAAAAGTAACAATCGCAGGTAACAGCTATGTCATTACATCGGCTGTATCTATGGCGGATTTGGAAACGGTTAAAAAGTACCGCCATTCCGCACTGGCAATTACCGACCCTGAAACAAAAGAATCCTTATTTAAGGTGGCCCTTGGGTCCAACAGCGTCAGCGACTTCGGCGTATGTTTCGGCGGCGTGTCCAATGACGAGGCAAAACTGGCCACCGCCACTTTGCCCATCCCGTCGGACTGCGAAGATGCAAAAGAGTTTGTACTTGACAAGGCTGGGCTTGCACTTGCCAACCTTAATAAAGTTGAGGCAGGCATCACCGAGGCCCTGAAAGAAATCCGCGCCGAGCGTGACATTATCGCGCAAAACATCAAGGTCATTGTGTAGCCCTGTGCCACACAAAACAATTACCCGGGGAGCCGCGATGAACGCGGCTTCCCCTAATTTTATTAAACTGGGAGGAAAATTTCTATGATAAAGGTAACAATGGGCAACAACGTAAAACGCACCACGGAGATTTTGGACAAGGATACCACCCTGCGGGAAGCTCTGGAAGAAGCGGAGATTGACTACACCCGCGGTATCATGAACCTTGACGGCTCTACCCTTAACCCCGGCGACTTGGACAAAACCTTTGCCGACTTCGGGATAACCGAAAAGTGCTACCTGCTTAACGTGGTTAAGGCAGATAATGCGGCATGAACTTCTAACTTTACCTAACGGGGCAGTGGGCGCGTTGCCTACTGCCCCGTGCATTTTTTTGGAAAGGGGGTTAAATCGTGTTTAACCAAGCAATCTATTCAACAACGCTCACATCCGATGTAGCAAATACGCTGTTTTCCAATGTAGATGCTATAAGTGCTATGGATGCGTCGTTTCTTTCTACTCTGAGGGTGTTGTTGCACAAACGTCTGCCGCAAGATGAATATGTGCATTTCAACTGCAAGGAATTGCAAATAGGCAAAGACAGTATTGTTGCGGCTTCTACTTCACAGTGCATGAGTTGGTTTGCATCATCATTTCTGAGTCCTCCGGCGGGAGGCCACGAAATCACCATAGTTTACAACACATCTCCTGATGCCGGCGAAAAGATGCTTGAAATTGTAAAAGCCAATGCCGGGGATGGTAAACGGTACATGGCCAATTTCACGCGGCGAGATGACTTACAGGTGTTCTTTGCCCGAAAAGTTAAGGCTTTGTTTTATACAGAAGATACCGGGCGGAATGCTATCATATTTGCGGAGCGGCTGGAACTTAAACATTTTCATGCCTTGCAGATGATGATTCCAAAGTATCTACCGAGCCTGTTTGCCGATACACCCCTGACCGAAGCAGAAATAAATCTACTTAAAAGCACAGGGGGCAAATCTGCCATAGACTACGAACGGCTGATTGAGGGCTTCGCTCGGGAGCTTGATATACGGGCAGAAATTATCCGCACCCGACTGTCCGGCTTTGAAACTGGCTTCGAGCGTGCAAGGGCTGATGAACTCCGCAACGAAATAGGTGCATTTCAAAACGAGTACGAAGTTCATTTATCTAATGCCCGGGAAGTTGCCAATAAGATGCAGGAGCGTATGTACACGTTGGCGGGGTTGGAGGCGGTCATTCAGAAGCACGAAGGAGATTCGGAACTGGCGGAATATTTCATGTGCAACAAGAATCTGACCATTACCCGTGTCGTCGGGACGAAAATTGAGTTCGTTGCCCACGGTTATGTGGACATTTACGACATTGAAGCCTTTGAGACCTATGTAGGCAATCATCGCGGATATTTCTACTCCGGGCTTAGTAATGCAGTTTCGCCCGCGCAAATGGAAAAACTGTACACGGCAATTTTCAGCGAGTGTAAATATAAGCTACGGATTTGTGCGGCGTATACAGCGGATATGCGTACCGGACTGCGAGCTTTTCGTGATTACGTTTTCCCCCATGAAAGCCGCACATATTTCCCTAACCCTCATATTCAAGGCTTCGGGTGCATCGGCTCTTATGGTGGACTCTTTCAAGAATCTATGCAAAAGCGTGATTATGTGGGTGCCATTGACCAAGCCGTTGTTTCGGCGCGAAACATAAACTTTTATGATTCAGCGGTCATAGCTGCGTTTGCGCGGGATTTCTCACGCACAACAATAAAATGTTTGGAGAGGCCCGACGGGACATTATTATCACCGAAGGAAGCCATAAAAGAATTGGAAGGGGGCGATGATGAATGCCACGACCCATTGTTTTAACGGAAGAAATTAAACAAAAAGCGAAGGACGATTTTTCTGCGATGCTGGACACTGTAAAAATGTCTGACGGCAAGCTTAGGTATAGCCAGAGCTGGGAGTATAAGGACTGCTCCGCCGTTGTTTGGCTGACGCAGGAAGCGTACAGGAAAATCATCGCTTTAGTAATGAACTTCACCAGCGAGGTCGGCTGGCATGGCACCGTTACCCGCGTAGGCAATAACGAATTTGTCATTGAGGATATTTTCGTGTACCCGCAGGAAGTGACAGGGGCTACGGTCAACACCGACCAAAAAGCCTATACCGAATGGCTTTACAGCCTTGACGACGAAACCTTCAACCAAATCCGTATGCAGGGGCATTCTCATGTAAATATGGGCGTGTCCCCTTCGGGTGTGGATGACAAGCACCGGCAGGGGATTCTTGACCAGTTGGAAACCGATATGTTCTACGTCTTTATGATTTGGAACAAGTCGCTTACGGTGCATACGCTCATTTACGACATGGCGCGGAATGTTCTGTATGAGGATAAAGATGTTGGCGTTAAGCTAATAGACGATGAGGCAATGGACGGGTTTCTGGTGGATGCCAAGGCTAAGGTTCAGAAACCCACACCCCCCGCCAATAAAAAAAACAAAGGTGGGTCAAAAAAGCCGAAAGAAGACCGTCTCGCGCAGCTTGGCTTGACCGAAAGCTTTGACGAACATGACTATTGTACACTGTGCGGCATGTGCCGCGCACATGAGTTAGAGCCGTTTGGATGCCGCGCTGCATACACAAGTTTATTTGCCCAAGGAGGTTGAAAATGGATACATTAAATTTAGCCAAGTCTTACGACTTTTTCAAGCCGGAGGAAGTTAAGGAACGCATACACATCCTAGGCTGCGGCTCTGTTGGGTCTACTGTGGCGGAGCTGCTTGCGAGGTTTGGGCTGACCAAGTTATCGCTGTATGACATGGACAAGGTTGAGCCTAAAAATCTGGCTAATCAGTTGTTCCGGCAGGAGCATATCGGTGTGGAGAAGGTTACAGCGTTGGCCCAAATGTTGTGCGAAATAAACCCGGAGGCCAAAGATAACATCAAGGTTGCGGCGCATGGTTACGTTTCGCAAAAAGTATCGGGCTATGTGTTCCTGTGCGTTGACAGCATAGAGCTGCGGCGGGATATTACAACCGCCAACAAAAACAACGCTTATATCAAAGCCATGTTTGACTTCCGCACGCGCCTGACCGACGCGCAACATTATGCGGCGGAGTGGTCTAACATGAAAATGGTGGATGATTTTCTGCGTTCCATGAATTTTACCCATGAGGAAGCTGCGGAGGAAACACCCGTGTCTGCCTGCAATGTAACATTATCTGTCGCGCCTACAATTAGGATTATATCTGCATTGGGCGTGGCTAACTTCGTAAACTTCGCCAAAGGCGCAGGGTTGAAAAAATTTATCCAAATGGATGCGTTCGGATTCGTGCTGGACGCTTTTTAATATAACGCTTGTGATGAATAACTACTGTAAAGGTAGTGCTTCGCGGTAAAACCCGAAGTATCAGATTGTAAGGATGTGGGACGGCACGAGCGCATCCCCGTCGGAACCGCTGAAGAGATTCATCGGCTTCGAGGTACTGGGCTGAGCCGAAAAACCGTAGAGATGTTCGAGCGTTGACCCGGTTCGACAGAGGTTTGTCAGGTGAAATCAGGAAAACATTTATGATTTATATTGACTTCACCCGGTTGATGTGGCAGATGAGCTGGAGCATCAGCGCTTCCGGAGCTGCGTCTGGTCTTCTGTACCCATGTGGATTACAAGCGAAGTTTTGAAGGAGATGGTTGCTATTATCACTTTCCAAAAAATATGGAGCAAGCTAAAAAAAGCAATTAGCCGCACACAGAAATATATCAATTATTTCCTAGCGGATATGCGGTTGAAGACTCTCTGGTAATGCAGAAAGTGTAAGCATTCCGAAGTTTCAAAAAACAATGGCGATTTGCTATGCCTGAATGACAGAAGCCGATATTTCGGAGCAGCAGTAAGTCCCAAAAAGGATATGAACTGCTTTCTGTACGCTAAAAAAGAGAAACGCAGTAAATCGGATAATAACAGCGCAACCTAATTTGATGAAAAAGGAGGAGTTGCTGATGCCGTACATCACAATCAAACAGCCGCCCAAATATTATCAGATGACATTTGAAGATATGATGGCGGGCGTTGACGATTTAAGCAAATATGTAATGCCAAACGTATCCGGCACCCGCACCTACTGGGTAGATTATCCGAATCA
>WQSB01000135.1 GCA_009788085.1 Defluviitaleaceae bacterium | reverse complement strand
CAGATGATTAAATCTGCAAGCGAATTCCCGCCTTTCTTTGTCGCCCCAGCCGACACGACCGTGAGCAAACGAAGCAATCACGGGGGTTTTCGGGCCAGCGCACCGCTGACACCCGGTTCTCTTAGCGAGACAGCCCCTTGTAATATCATTTTTGACTTCGCCAGACCTCAAAACTTTCCAACATTTCCCTGTACGCATCCGCGTCACTGCTCAGAGCAAGAAACCTGCGTGTAGCAACGAACTCAAACAGATTCATTATTCTGCACCCTCAATTGGCAGGTTTGATACTTCCCACAAATCTTTAGGTTGCACCTTTGCTGCTCTCAGCCAACGGGATATACTATCGTGCGACAATGCCATAGCTTCGGGGGCCACCTCACTCAAACTTAGGGCTGAATATCTTGAGGATGTTACTTCAAGAAACCTACAATATAATTCTCGGGAGCATTTTGATTTTGACATTTTATTTTTCCTCAATTGGGTTTTTGCTATTTTATCACGGATTTGTCAAGTAAGTGCGAAACTTGTGGAATATTGACGCTTCCCTTACGAATCAAGCTCTAATCTTCCAAATTATGTGTTGAATATTATGAAATGTGTGACTTTTTAATCCCGGTCAATTTTTATGAAGCAAAGCAAATAAGCAAGCAGGTTGTCTGGTAGGTTTAACGGTAAACTTTGCGCTTGACATGAGAAATGTTGTGCATTATACTGAATGCGTTAAGCGATAAACCTCATTGGCTTTGTCGATAACAAAACTGTGATGGGACAATCTTGTCGGAGAATTAAAAGGAGGACTTAAAATGAAAAATCGGCTATGTCAGTTATTGTTGGTCGCAGTGTTGGCGGCTCTTTGTGTTGCTCTTGTGGCTTGTGGTGAGTCATCAGATTCGCCCACAGGTGTCGGAAGCGCACCTGTGGTAAACGTTGCTCCGCCGGAAGAGATTGCAGAAATCAGTATTGATGTTATAGACCCATACCTTACGGCTACAATTACTTTGGGCAATTGGCCTCCCGATACCGCTCCCGAACATGAGCTTGCGTTGTTTGAGGGCTTTCGCCAAATAATGAACGCCCAATTTCCCAATGTAACAGTAGTCCCTGCATTTTTTTCGTATACATTAAGCAGCTATTTGCCCATGGCAAGGGGTGGAACGGCACCAACTTTGTTTCAGCCGCCGTTTACCGACCCTCAACTGCTTATACAGCAAGGGCTTGTTGCCGATGTGACAGACGCACTGGCGGAATTTGGTCTTTTAGAGAAGTTCAGCCCAAGCTATATTGACCTTTTGGGTGACGAAAACGGCAGAATCTTCGGATTACCCCGTGACGGATATGTTTTGGGAATGCATATCAACATAGACCTTTTTAGAGAAGCTGGTCTTATGACGGAAGATGGCTTGCCAATGGTTCCACGTACACTTCAAGAAATGGCTGAAAAGGGTAGAATTATAAGAGAAGAGACCGGCAGAGCAGGGCTTGTTTTTCCCGCCAGTGAAACCTTCGGTGGATGGTTGTTTACAAACATTGCATGGAACTTCGGCGCAACGGGCGAATATGCGCTGCAACGTCAGGAGGAGGATGGTCGCTGGGTGGCGAATTTCACTTCTCCCCCCATGATAGAGGCAATGTATTTTATGCGCTCGTTGCGCTGGGAGTATGACATTCTTAATGCCGATGCCACCACCACCAACTGGGCAGGCACTCACAATATTTTAGGGACGGGTATGGCAGCTATGAATTTAGCTGCCAACGATTCCGTTGCCGAACCCACTGCGGGAAGAGGGCTTCCTGTGGATAGCTTTGCTTTAATCCCATTCCCTGCCGGTCCCGGAGGTTCGTATGCACTTACAGGCGGAACAGCGTTTATGTTTTCGCCTGATACAACCCACGACGAAGCCGTTGCGTCATTGCACTTCCTCAACCTAATAGGGGTGCTTCCGTTTGTAACGGACGATACCATTGCAGCTCAACGCGCCGGAGCAGCGGCAGCCCGTGACCGCGGTGTGCCTGTTCTGCCCGGTATTCCCGCATGGAACGATGAGGGATTTATAGCCATGCAACGCGCCGTTGCCGATGAGTTCTCAAATGTGGATATGCGATTGTACGATGATTTCTTTAACTCTTTTGTTGACGGTTCCATAACCCTGCGCGGGGAAGAGCCTGTATTTACTCAGCAGATGTACCGAGACCTTACGGCAGCAATTCAGCGTATTATAACCCGCGAAAATGCCGATGTTCTGACAGCACTTCAACAAGCAGAGGAGCGTTTTCAAGAATTTCTGGACGATGAAATAAATAGATAGGAGTTGCACGCAATGAGAAAGTTAAAGCAAAATGCCATAAGCTGGCTCATTATGTTGCCCAGCATAGCTCTCTTTGCGTTTTTCTTATGGACTCCGTTGTTACAAAGCGTCCGAATGAGTTTCTACAGGACAAGAAATATTGAGCTTGTGGAGTTTGTCGGGCTTAGTAATTATATAAGCATTTTCGGCAGACAGGAATTTCGGCAAGCCCTTGCCAATACATTTTCTTACACATTTTGGTCTTTGTTGCTTGGTTTCTTTGTCCCTATACTGTTAGCACTGGTTATCGGTGAAACAGTAAGGGGCAGAGGGATTTTCCGCACGATTGCTTATTTGCCGAATATTTTACCCGGACTTGCCGCCATGATTTTGTGGAGTGCTTTCTTTTCCGCAGAGGATACGGGTGTTATCAATATAATTCTCGGGCATCTTGGTTTTGAGTCTCGAACATTTTTGACCGAGGTTAATTTGGTTATACCCATCATCGTATTCATCTCGACATGGCGGGGCGCAGGGGCAACTGCACTTATTTACATGGCGGGGCTTGCGGGTATCAACCCGGAGCTTTACGAGGCTGCAACCATAGACGGGGCGGGTATTTGGAGACGAATCCGCTATATTACCGGACCGGCTATCTTTAATTTGGGAAGCACGTTGCTTATTTTACAAATTATTACCGTATTCCAAATTATGTACGAGCCGCTTGTTTTGACAGGAGGCGGACCGGATAATGCTTCCATGTCTTTAATGTTGCTGATGTGGAATTATGCTTTTGGCGGCGCAATGGATTTTGGCAGGGCTTCTGCTGTAGCTGTTGTTACCGCTGTTATCCTGCTTGGCTTTACCGTGCTTTACTCCATTATCAATAAGCGTAAAATCGAATGGGATTAGGGGGCAATCATGAGAAAAAAAAGAAAAGCGGGACTTCCGAGAACGGGGATTATCCGCGACTTCGATAAAAAGACAATAGGAGTTAAGCTTACACTTGCTGTCGTTTATATTATTTGCGCTGTAATCGTGATTGTTTCGATTTTTCCGATATTTTGGGTTTTCATGGCGGGCTTTAAGGATTTACGGGAATTTATGACAAGTACGGCTATCATGCCCGAGGTGTTTGATTTCGTACGTTATGTGAGAACATGGAATCAGCTTAATTTCCTAAGCAATTATATCAATTCCTTTTATGTCATCTTAGGAAGCGTTATATCCGCTTTGGTGTTTAATGGGCTTTTGGCTTATGGGCTTACCATTTTAAAGCCAAAAGGACACGGAATTGTGAATAAACTGGTTATAGGTTCTCTGCTGATACCAACTACCATTGCCTTGGTGCCGCTGTTCATTAATATCCAAAACTTTAATATGGGTGGTTTTTTTACCCCTCTTTGGTTGGCAGCAGGTGCAAATGCTTTTCAAGTAATCCTCTTTAAGCAGTTTTTTCAATCTTTGCCCCCATCAATTTTAGATGCAGCAAAAATTGACGGATGCGGTCAACTGTCGATATTTTCGAGGATTGTTATGCCGCTGTCAAAACCTATTTGCGTGGTTGTTACCATTTTTACGGTAAATGGTGTTTGGAGCGACTTCCTGTTACCCTATCTTGTATTGGGTGTAGGAAGATGGCAAACGGTAATGGTACGCCTTTTTGTATTCAGCACCCAGCAGACAATCAATAATGACGATTTGATGCGTGCAGTTGTATTTTCAATGATTCCGCCCATCATATTTTTCTTCTTCTTCCAAAAAACGCTTACAGAAAATATCACTACGGTTGGTATCAAAGGATAAATATTTTTGAGAGGGGCGTTGAAATGTCAAAAGCGGCAGACAAGTATTTTTTGACAGATGAGTGGAAAATAATTGAGAAAGGCTTTGACCCGAAATATTCACGTGTGAGTGAATCTGTGTTTGCATTGGCAAACGAATCACTTGGGGTCAGGGGATATTTCGATGAAGGCGGCAGTGTAGACAGTTTACGAGGTGCCTATGTGAACGGCGTATATGAAACTGAAAATATTCCCCGCTCGTATTGCGGCATTGTAGATAAAATTCATTACATGATTCCTGCGGCGGACTGGCTTTACACAGAAATTGTACTGGACGGCGAAAAACTGGATTTGGGATGTGTTAATTTTTCCGAATTCGTAAGGGAACTTGACATGCGTTCGGGCGTCCTTGTACGGCAATTTGTATGGCATACAAAATCCGGCAAGGATTTGCAGCTTACCTTCCGTCGCTTTACAGACATGACCCATGGAGAGCGGGCATACCAACGTATTACATTTCTGCCTCTTAATTTCTCGGGACAAATTGAATTGCGCTCGGGTATTAATTTTGACGTAAAGCATCAAGGACGGGACGCTTGCTTTTGGGGTGAATGCCGTACTGAAACGGGGATGAATTCATATGCCATTCAATCCCGCACTCTTTCCTCCGCACAAGAATTGTTTGTCGGGGCTGTAATGGACATCAATGGCAATGCCTGCCGGGAAAGCAAATCTGTTTTCGTAAATATGGAAATTGCGCTTGAGGAGGGTTGCCCATTAAATGCAGACAAACGGGCAGTGGTTTTGTTTAACTATGCCGAAGGAGAAACCCTTTGGATGAATGGTCAAGAGGCTTTGCGCAATACGGAGGCTGTTTCCCTTGACGACGCCCTTGCCGCTCAAGAGGCTTATTGGGCTAGGCATTGGGAATTGTCGGACATAACAATTGAAGCTGCATTACAGGAGGAAGAAGTCGCTGTAGCGGAAGAACAGCAAGGCATTCGTTTTTGCATCTTCCAAATGGCGCAAACCTACAGAGGCGGCAACATATGCCATAATATCGGTGCGAAAGGATTGACAGGGGAAGTCTACAGCGGTCATGCCTTTTGGGATACGGAAACATGCTGCTTGCCGTTTTATCTTTTTACGAACCCTGCGGCGGTCAGAAGCTTGTTGACATTCCGTTACAACACATTGCCCAACGCAATAGAGCGGGCGAAAATGCTGGATTGCGAAGGTGCTTGTTATCCCATTGCCACATTAAACGGTGATGAAGCCTGCAACCTATGGCAACATGCCAGCCTACAATTTCAGCCGAGTACCGCCGTTGCATATGGCATATGGCATTATGTAAATGTTACCGGTGACAGGGAATTTTTATGGGAATATGGTGCGGAAATGCTTTTACAAATATCCCGTTTCTTGGTAACTCGTGCATCGCAAAATCCTCACACCGGTGAATATGGATATTATGGCGTAATGGGACCGGACGAATTCCATATGATGGTCAACAATAACGCCTATACCAACTATATGAGCAAGCGTTCCCTTGAATATGCGATAGAAACTCTCCGCTCCTTTCAAGGGGAAATGCCGGAAATGTATATAGCACTTGTTGAAAAAACAGACTTGAAGCCAAATGAAACAAACCGTTGGAAAGATGTTGCCGAAAATATGGCAATGCCCGTAACGGCGGACGGCTTAATAGAGCAGCACGACGGATATTTTGACCTGCCTTACATTGAAGTAAAAGACATTCCGGTTACGGATTTCCCGCTGTACCATAACTGGTCATATGACAGGATTTACCGCACAAGCATGATTAAACAGCCGGATGTGCTTATGTTTTTGTTTTTATACAATTCCTCTTTTTCTTTGGAGGAAAAGCGACTTAACTATGAATATTATGAGCCTCGAACCATTCACGAATCATCACTTTCTCCCTCTGTTCATTCCATACTTGCCGCAGAATTGGGGCGCATGGATGAGGCGGTAAAATTTTTCGGCTATGCGACGCGGTTGGACTTGGACAACTACAACCGTAACACCTGCGAAGGGTTGCATACTACCTCTATTGCCATGGCTTGGATGAATATTGTATACGGCTTTGCCGGTCTGCGCAGCGATGGCGAAATCTTGAGTTTTGCACCTCGTTTGCCCGACCGTTGGAAAAAACTTAGGTTTTCAATTACATGGCAAAACCGCACAATTGAAACAGAAATGTTGCGGGATAAAACATCATTTGCCCTGCGGCAGGGTGAACCGGTGGAATTTATGGTTGACGGTGAGCTTATCCGTATATCTTAAAAGATATGTGGAATTAAAAAGGAGGAATGCAGAATGAAACAAAATGACAGGCTGAAACGTGTTTTAGCCGGGTGTGTGGCGTTAGCAATGCTACTTACCATGTTGCCGGGCTTTGCTGTGGAAGCACCCGCTGAAGCATTTGCCGGCAGTAGTGGCGTGCAGGGAGTAGTGACGCCCATTCCCATTCACTACAGCATACCTCGCCTTAGCGGGATGACGGTTCAGGCTGGCGGATATACCCTTGACGTTGCAAACGTTCGGGTAAACACCGCCCGCAGGTGGATTTACGCACCTATTCCCTCGCACTATTTCAGGGACAGCGGCGTGGCAATGTTTGACATGACCGAAGGTGTTGTTGAAGTTAGGGTAACAAGACCCGGTGTTACCTCCGCTGTGGTCCGTCCGTCAAGAGCCGGCATAACTCCGCGGATTGAGGGTAACACTGTTATCTTCAATATTTATGAATGGGGTCAGTATGTTGTGGAGTTTAACGGCGACCCCTTGACACATGCATTACAGCTTTTCGCTAACCCACCATTTGTACCCAGCCCAAATGCCAGACAAATTACGGGGCGTTATGATGGCTTGCTTAGGCTTAACAGTAACGAAACCGTAGCCCTCATGCCCGGCTCTGTTGTTCGTGGCACTGTTGTAGCCGGCGGCCCTCCTATAAACGCTGCGGGTACCAATGTCGTCAACGCTCGGCTGGAGGGGCGCGGCATAGTTTGGGGTAATGGGCCAACGCCTGGCATGAGCGATGGGCAGGCTTTTGACCCCGGTTTCAGTAGCGTACGAATATGGGGCGCAGATGGTGTTACGATAGACGGAATCGCCTTTCTTAACCCGTCTCGCTGGGCTGTTGAGTTTAGGCACTCCAATAACGTAAATCTCCATAATGTAAAGATAATCAGTGCCGGTAACAATGCTGATGCTATTACTATGCAAAGCACCAGAAATGTGACTGTGGACAGAAGTTATGTCCGTTCGTGGGACGATGTCATTGTAGTCAAAAACTATACCAATAGGAGCAGCTACAACCATCGGTATACAAATCTGGTTCTGTGGGCTGACTTGGCACAGGTCATGGAAATAGGCTACGAAACCAATGCTGCCAACGAGCCTTGGTTTGCTCACTATTCCCCCGGACCATTTGACCGAAACGCCTATATCAGAAATATTACCTTTGAGAACATTGATGTAGTAAACGCATTTCATAATAACGTTATATCCATTCACAACGCCAACAGAGCCAGGATTGAGGATATTACTTGGCGCAATATTATAGTAGACAATGTAAATTTGCAAGGCGGCTCATGGTTTCAGAATCTGATTGGCTTCCGTAACTGGGGCTTCCCTCATTGGTTCCAAGGATACGGAGTAGGACGGTATGGCAGTGCTGCCGACGCTCTTGACGCAGATGGCCACTGGTCAATACGTAACGTCTTGGTAGACGGCGTTTGGGTAATGGGCGGCAACCGTGGCAATGCACGTTGGGGCTTTGACGACAGAGGTGGGCGCAGACCTATCACCGGAGTTACCATTAGGCGCGTGTTCTGGGTACCCGGCAGCGAACCTATGTGGGCTAATATGGCCGGTGCACCCGGCGGCGTGAGCTACACGGCCAGTCCCTTCGAGCCACCACCGCGTGCTGCTGTTAGTCAATCCCCGGCACCTACACCTACGCCTACACCTACGCCAGCACCTACGCCTACACCTACACCTCCCCCCATACAGCACCCCCCGACAACAGGGGTACGACTTGGTTCGGATACACCTGCCGGAACAACCGGGTATATTGCTGCCAATCTGCACCATTGGGGTATAGTCCCGTATCCTATGGGAGGCACTGCTACGCAGGTGCGTTTCAA
>WQSB01000134.1 GCA_009788085.1 Defluviitaleaceae bacterium | reverse complement strand
TGATTGAGCCATACCCCGGGATGGACTTAGATATCCAAGGTATTTCGGATAGTATCCTTAGCCCCTTGGGCGCGCTGCAAATCGGGAATTTGGTGGAATTCCACGCAGAAAATCCGGCGGATTTTGGATTTGACAACCCTCTGCTGGAATTTGAATTTGTAAGCGTACCCGGTCACGGCCTGATGGATACCTTTCTTGTTTTCGGCGATATTTTCGAACAGGACGGTATTGACTATATATATGTAAGATTTGCCGACCGCCCCCATGTGTTCAAAACACAGCTTTGGCAAATTGATTCCTTGCTGGATATCCATATCTTTGACATTTTGCAGAGGTTTATCGCCCTTATTGACATTCGCGATGTGGAGCGCGTTATAATCGACTCAGCCGAAAATTCCTTTGAAATGGTCATGAATCATTCCGGGGATTTTAGTGAGCTTGACCCCACGATTAATGACATGCCAATAGAAGAAAGGGTTTTCCGGATAGCCTATCGCACATTGATATCCACCAGCGCGGACGCGGATATCCCGCTTTTTGCACCAGAGGGAGAACCCGCCGTAACCATTACCTTTTATCGCATAGATAACCCCGATACAGAGCTGAGATTCTTCGAATTTGATGTCAATTTCTTTGCGGTTAGCGTAGACGGGGAAGACGCTTGGTTCGTGTCCGGCCGCCGTCAGATAGATTTGTTATTTTCCCATTTGCACGAGCTGCTTGCAGATTAACGGCTTATTCGTAATAATCGCGTCCACGCCCAAGTTTTTTAAGAAGTCAATGTCTTGTGGTTCGTCAACTGTCCAGACATTGACTTTTATTTTTTCCTCGCGACACTTCTGCACGATTTCCGGGTTGAACTGTAACACAGGGAAGTGCGGATGGATTGCCGCTGCGTTTAAATGCTTGGCGTACGCCCACGGGTCAACGAGATTTTCCATGTAGAGCAAACCAATTTTGGCCTGCGGGTCGATTTTTTTTATAGCCACCAGGCTGTAATGATTAAAGGACGAATATATCACTCGCCTCGTCATGCCGTATTCGCGCTCCAAGGCTATGAGCTTTTCGGAAAGCTGCGGATACAAAAACCGCGAGGTTTTCAGCTCCACATTTACGATAAGACCGGTGCCGGCTACCAGCTCGTAGACCTCCGCCAAGGTCGGAATTAGACAGGGTGGCAGGCCCGGGTGTAATTTGCTAAACGATAATTTTCGAAGGGCTTCCAATTCGTAGTCGCACACATTTCCCGCACCGGTGGATACTCTCTCCAGCACTTCGTCATGGGTCACTACAATATGGCCGTCCGCCGTCAAATGAACGTCCAGCTCAAACCCGTCCGCGCCTTGCGCCATCGCAAGCCGAAACGCTTCCATTGTGTTTTCCGGCATGTCATACGACGCGCCGCGATGCGCAAGGATTTTCATGAGCGTGTCCCCAAAACGAAAATTACAGTCGTATTTATAACAATATAATCGGCAGCGGAGCAAAACGCAAGGCTGTTGTTTTCTGCACAAACTTCAAAATGTCGAAATTGCTTTCGCATATTTTTGCGCCACTGCTTCAATATGAAATTTGCATGTTGAACCTACGCGCTAAAAACTTGTGTAGTTCAAAAATACTCCAACCTGACAGTTCGCCACTCGCCCCGCTGTTCCGCTATAGACAATTTCATCGAGAATGGGCTCAGTCATCGCGCAAAAACGCCGCCGACGCAGTCGCGGCTTGCGCTCGACTTCACCGTTCTCGATTGAAATTGCTATATACTACCTCTTTACTCCGCACGATTTCTTTCCTTGCTTTATCTGCATCAACTCCACCACGGTATAAGAATTGCTGTATAGAATATGGCGTCGTATCACCCAGGGCTTCTGCCATCTGCCATCCGTTTTTGCGTTCTATTTCGCTCATCAAATCCCTTATATACCTTTGTCCGTTCTTAAATCCCGACTCTCTTGCATACGCTTCGCCCATACGTCTCATGATTTCGTTAAATTCTCTTTCTTCATCTTCTACCTTCGGTTTCCATTTGTCTCCACTCCTCAGAAGCAGTTTATCTCTTTTGGTAAATTTAGACAACTGTAATATTAGATTGACGTGAGTACATACGATTTTTCTTGACTTTTCCAAGTGCGGATGATAGAATCCCTTCGTTTTCGGGACGGGTGGGCGTACGCCCGCTTTTTAGTGTTTACGAAAATATTGTCGCGCAAAGCGCGGCCCCGCAACGAAATGAGGAAGCGTAGGTGGGATTCACGCCCACCGGAGCGGCGGGGCTTGGGGCAGAGCCCCATTTAAATAGGAGGTGACTATGCTCACATTCAACCAACTGGTGAAGCAAGGCAGGCGTTCTAAGACAACCAAGTCGAAATCCCCGGCCTTGCAAAAGGGTCTGAACACGATTAAAAACGTGCGTACAGACAAGAGTTCTCCGCAAAAACGCGGCGTTTGCACCCGTGTGTTTACGGACACGCCAAAGAAGCCGAACTCGGCCTTGCGCAAAATTGCCCGTGTTCGCCTGTCCAACCAAATGGAAGCCACCTGTTACATCCCCGGCGAGGGCCACAACCTGCAAGAACACAGCGTTGTGCTTATGCGCGGCGGCAGGGTGCGGGACGTTCCGGGTGTACGGTACCACATCGTACGAGGCACGCTTGACACCGCAGGGGTAGCCAACCGTAGGCAAGCACGCTCCAAATACGGAGCAAAGCGGCCGAAAAAAACTTAATACGACCGCAGGCTCCGGAAGGGGCCAAGCAAAAATCGCGGCTCTATATATATGAAAAAATAGTATATAGGCGCGAAACGTGTACTATCCGCGCAAGTTCTGAAATTTGCGCCACACGAGTACCTGTGAATTAATTTCTATTATTAAGGAGGGAAGTCTCGTGCCAAGAAAAGGACATGTACCAAAACGCTCGGTATTACCCGACCCACTGTACGGAAGCAAAATCGTCACCAAGCTGATAAACGGCATTATGCTGGACGGCAAAAGGGGCGTAGCGCAAAAAATCGTCTACGGCGCATTCGAAAAGGCGGCCGAAAAGAAAGGCCAGCCAGCCATGGACGTTTTTGAAGAAGCGTTGAATAACATTATGCCGGTGCTGGAAGTAAAGGCTCGCCGTGTGGGTGGCTCGACCTACCAGGTGCCCATCGAAATCCGGCCCGACCGCCGGCAGACGCTGGGCCTGCGCTGGCTGGTGAATTATTCACGCAATCGCAGCGAGAAGAATATGATAGACCGTTTGGCCAACGAATTGCTGGACGCATCCAACAATACCGGCGGTGCGGTCCGCAAAAAAGAAGAAGTCCACAAAATGGCGGATGCCAACAAAGCATTCGCGCATTATAAGTGGTAGCCGCCAACGGCTTTAACACCGATTAAATACACGTTAAGCTCACATCCTCGTCACGAGGCCGTGAACAGCGTGCAGGTAAGAAAAGAGGATAATCATTGAGAGCATTCCCACTGGAAAAAACAAGAAACATCGGCATCATGGCGCATATTGACGCGGGGAAAACAACCCTGACCGAACGTATCCTGTTCTACACAGGCCGCAATTACAAGCTGGGCGAAACGCATGAAGGCACAGCCACGATGGACTGGATGGAGCAGGAGCAGGAACGGGGCATTACGATAACTTCCGCGGCAACAACAACGCAGTGGGAGGAGCACCGCATCAATATCATTGACACCCCTGGGCACGTAGACTTCACGGTAGAAGTTGAACGTAGCCTTAGGGTGTTGGACGGCGCAGTAGGTGTATTTTGCGCAAAAGGCGGCGTAGAGCCTCAATCCGAAACGGTGTGGCGGCAAGCGGATAAATACGGCGTGCCACGGGTTGCCTATGTAAACAAAATGGACATCTTGGGGGCGGACTTTTTAAATGTCGTGGACATGATAAAAGACCGTCTGGGCCACAACGCCGTTCCCGTGCAGTTGCCCATCGGCGCGGAGAACGAGTTCAAAGGCGTAATCGACCTTTATGAAATGAAAGCGTATACATTCTCCGGCGACAGCGGTGAAATTATCACGGAGGAAGAAATCCCCGCGAATATGACCGCCCAAGCCGAGGAATACCGCACCAAGCTTGTGGAATCCATTGCTGAAACAGATGAAGATTTAATGGAAAAATACCTTGGCGGTGAGGAATTAGATATCCCCACTTTGAAAGCTGCCATGCGTAGGGCTTGCATCTCTACCGCAGTCATTCCGGTGTTCTGCGGCTCTGCGTATAAGAAGAAGGGCGTTCAAAAGCTATTGGACGGTGTAGTTGACTACCTTCCCGCACCCACGGATATCCCGGCGATTAAGGGCATTCTGCCCGATTCCGAAGAGCAGGTCGAGCGTCACGCCTCCGACTCAGAGCCCTTCTCCGCACTGGCGTTTAAAATCATGAATGACCCCCACGTTGGCAAGTTGGCGTTTTTCCGTGTGTACTCCGGCACCCTTGATTCGGGTTCCTATGTTCACAACTCGGTAAAAGACAGAAAAGAGCGCATGGGCCGCATTCTTCTTATGCACGCCAACAACCGCGAAGAAGTAACAAAAGTATATGCAGGGGATATCGCTGCCGTTATTGGTTTGAAATTCACAACAACCGGCGACACCCTTTGCGATGAGAAGCACGAGGTCATACTTGAGTCAATGAACTTCCCTGAGCCGGTAATTTCTGTTGCGATTGAGCCAAAAACTAAGGCTGGCCGCGACAAAATGGGCATTGCTTTAGGTAAGCTGGCCGAGGAAGACCCCACATTTAAAACCTACACCGACGTTGACTCAGGCCAGACGATTATCTCCGGAATGGGTGAGCTTCATCTGGAAATCATCGTTGACCGCCTGTTGAGGGAATTCCGCGTAGAGGCCAATGTGGGCAAACCGCAAGTGGCCTACCGCGAAACCTTCCGCAAGGCCGCGGACGTGGAGGGCAAATACGTGCGTCAATCCGGCGGACGTGGCCAATATGGGCATTGTAAGGTTCTCTTCGAGCCCATGGACGCCAACGATTCCGACAAGCCCTTCGAATTTGTTGACAAAATCGTGGGTGGTGCGGTTCCCAAGGAATATATCCCGGCAATCAGCAATGGTATTCAAGAGGCCATGCAGTCCGGCGTAATCGGCGGGTATCCCGTGCTTGGGGTGCGCGCAACGCTGTACGACGGCAGTTACCACGATGTTGACTCGTCGGAAATGGCTTTCAAAATCGCCGGCTCGATGGCTTTCAAAGAGGCCATGCGCAAGAGCGACCCTGCTCTGCTTGAGCCTATAATGAAAGTAGACGTCACCGTCCCCGAGGAATATATGGGCGATGTCATAGGCGATATCAACAGCCGTCGGGGCAAAATCGACGGCATGGAAGCCGTAGGCAATGCCCAGGTTGTCCATTCCTTTGTGCCGCTGGCCGAAATGTTTGGCTACGCCACCGACCTTCGCAGCAAAACCCAGGGGCGCGGCATTTACAGCATGGAGGTTCACCACTATGAGCCGGTTCCCAAAAGCGTCCAGGATAAGGCCGTTTCCGGGAACAAGGAGTAACACCTGAAGCAGAACCGGCTTCGAGCCGCCGTGCAAGTCTTCGGATGCATGTATGCGGCGTTAAATAGGTTGCATTATTTGGAAAATTGGATATACTTGTATCCATTATGAACAAGGAGGAAAAATCACATGGGTAAGGCAAAATTTGAACGGAACAAACCCCACGTAAACATTGGTACCATCGGCCATATCGACCATGGTAAAACAACTCTGACGGCGGCCATCACAAAAACTTTGGCCGAGCGTTACAAGCTGGGCTCTGCCGTTGATTTCGACAAAATCGACAAAGCCCCAGAAGAAAAAGCTCGCGGCATCACAATTTCCACCACTCACGTTGAGTATGAAACCCCCGCCCGTCACTACGCTCACGTAGACTGCCCCGGCCACGCCGACTATGTTAAAAACATGATTACCGGTGCCGCGCAGATGGACGGTGCTATCCTTGTGGTAGCCGCCACAGACGGTGTTATGAGCCAAACCCGCGAGCATATTCTGCTTGCCCGTCAGGTAAACGTGCCCAAAATCGTTGTTTTCATGAACAAATGCGACATGGTTGAAGACGAAGAACTCCTTGACTTGGTTGACATGGAAATTCGCGAATTGTTGGACAAGTATGAGTTCCCCGGTGATGATACACCAATCATCCGCGGCTCTGCCCTTCAATCTTTGAATGACCCGTCAGGCCCATGGGGCGACAAAATTGTTGAGCTCTTTGACGCTGTTGACGAATTCATCACCACCCCCGAGCGCGACAACGAAAAGCCCTTCCTTATGCCTGTTGAGGACGTATTCTCCATCTCTGGACGCGGTACGGTTGTTACTGGTCGTGTAGAGCGCGGAACCCTTAAAGTGCAAGACGAAGTGGAAGTTGTCGGCTTCACAGAAGAAAAACGCAAAGTCGTTGTTACCGGCATTGAGATGTTTCATAAGCTTCTCGACCAAGCCACCGCAGGCGACAATGCCGGATTGCTTCTTCGTGGTGTTGCCCGCACAGACATCGAGCGCGGCCAAGTTCTTGCCAAGCCCGGTACAATTCAATCTCATACAAAATTCACCGCTCAAGTTTACGTTCTTTCCAAAGACGAGGGCGGACGCCATAAGGCTTTCTTCAGCAACTATCGTCCACAGTTCTACTTCCGCACAACCGACGTAACCGGCGTTATCACCCTTCCCGACGGCGTGGAAATGTGTATGCCTGGCGACCACATCGAAATGACTGTAGAACTGATTTCCCCCATCGCCATGGAAGAAGGCTCCCGTTTCGCCATCCGCGAAGGCGGCCGCACCGTTGGCGCAGGCTCTGTTGTTAAAATTATGGAATAAAAGGTTGTACCAAATCATCTAAAAAGGTTTGTCCAAATCATATGTAATGTGAATGATTCAAAATCTCATTCACTAATAAGCGGGCGATATTAGCCCGCTTTCATGGAGAAGTACTCAAGTGGCTTAAGAGGCACGCCTGGAAAGTGTGTAGGTCGTTAATAGCGGCGCAGGGGTTCAAATCCCCTCTTCTCCGAGATAGGCTTTCTCGACTTAAATGTTGAGGGCGAAAAAGTCCAGTGAATCTGGGCTTTTTTCTTTACATAAAAGTTTATTACAGTTATTGTTTTCGTCGGTGTGTAACGTAATTCATATCCGCAATGGCGTAAAAATGATATGAAAAATGTAGAAAAAAATTGTGGGAACTGACTTGCCCGATGCCTTGAATTTCTGATAATTCAGTTCCCACAATTTCAGCGAAGGAAAGACATAGATTTTGGGAAGTTTCAATGTCTGTACCAAATTTATGGATTGATATTTGAAGCATTGGATTCATTTTCTTTCTTGTACGCCAAGCAACACGAAAACAACAGGCTCTGTATTGCTCGACCAAGTTGTCACAATACACATTCAGACCTATTTTAATAATAGCAGAAACGGATAAGAAAAAGCCTACCGTTTCTGCTATTATTTTTTTAGAGGGAGGTGAGAAGCACATGGATTATTTTGACTTTGTGCGCCCCTTCGCGAGGCAGTCCCTTTGTTTGTTACCTTTGTGTGATTACCACGCGGCCATCACTATCCAGCTTTGCAAAATAGGAGGAATCGGTAATTTCCAATGTCCATGTGGGGGCGGTGATGATTGTGCCGCTATCATTAATTAGGATATCTTCATATAGGCGCACATTGATGCCGGTGTTGGGATACCAACTTGGGCTGATAAAGCCACCACTTACGGACAGATGCCAATTTGAGCCGATATAGGCAAATTCGCCATAGAAAATCAAATGAGTCCAGCCATATTGGTTGGGGACGAAGAATGACTCTACGGAAACGGCGGATGCAGTGTCCATAAAGGAATCGCCGGGAATCAGCGTCCAAGGCTGGGCAACAAAATCCTCCGCGCCCTCCAGCATTCTTTGGTATTCGATTACCCAGGCGCGTTGAACGGGTGCGATTTCGAAATAACCCAAACGTTCAAGGTCAAGTTGGTCAAAGGGCGTGATTTCTATATCCAAAGCATCCTGTAAAAGAGCCGCCAAATCGGTTTCAAAGGTGATGCCGGTCTGCCAATCTGCGTCCGTGTCCATCAGCAAGACCGCATACATAGCCCCCGAGAAATACAAAAACATGCTAAGCCCCGTGGACTCTTCGCCCGCAGTTATCCACGGCAGATAAAATTCCATTAGGTCAAGAGCATTGCTGAAATACAGAATCTCTGTAAACATGGCAAGCCCCTCATTGATTTCCTGGGCATTTTCACTTATGGCGGCTTCCGGAAGCAACGCACGGCGATGTGCCCGAACGGAAAGCGCGTCGTGAATGGCTTG
>WQSB01000133.1 GCA_009788085.1 Defluviitaleaceae bacterium | reverse complement strand
CTTGCAGATTTAATCATCTGCACGAATTCTCGCCTTTCTAGTTGCCGCCATGCGCCGCACTGTTCGCAAATTCTGCACAATTCACGGGGTTTTCGAGCCCAGCGCACCGCTGATACCCGGTTCTCTTAGCGAGACATCCCCTTATTTTTTTTGCCAAGAGAGAACCTGTTTTCTGTGCCGGACAGAAGCCGCTGAATATTCGCCCGGTGCAGAAACCACGCCAGCGCGCCCAGCCCGGCGACGATGGCCACGACCTCCAGTTCATATCCGAACAGCCACAGCAACACAGGTGCGAGCAGCGTAATAGCCAGCGACGCCAGCGAAATATACCGAAACACCAGCACCAACACAAAGCCCACGGCGTATGCAATCAAAGCCGCCCGCCAGTCCAGCATAAGTATAATCCCCAGCGTACAGGAAATCCCTTTCCCGCCCTTAAATTTCATATAAAACGGGAAATCATGCCCCAGAATGGCACCCATCCCCGCCCACAGGCCGGGCAGTACATAATCCGACGCAAAAAACGACCCGCCGCCGCTAAAAATAAGCGTGGCAATAATAAACGCCGCAACGGCCTTTAAAATATCCACAACAAAAACAACCGCAGCCGGGCTTACACCCAACACCCGGTTTACATTTGTCATGCCCGCGTTTTTGCTGCCATGCTGCCGAATGTCGATTCCGTATATTTTCCCTACAAAGTAGCCGGTCTGAATCATGCCCAGCGCGTATCCTATTAAAACCGCGATTAATCGGTACATATCCTATCCCTCCATACATTATGACCGGTGCATTTCAGCGGTGTTAGCCGCGACGCGAGTCGCTGGCCCGCTCCCGCACAATAAAATGAATCGGAGTGCCCGGAAATCCGAAGGCCTCTCTAATTCTATTTTCAATATAGCGTGTATATGAAAAATGCATCAATTTCGCGTCGTTTACAAACAGCACAAAGGTGGGTGGTTTGACGGATACCTGGGTGGCGTAGTAGATTCGCAAGGCCTTGCCCTTGTCGGAGGGCGGCGAGTGCATGGCCGTGGCCTCGGTGATAACCTCATTTAATACGCCTGTGGCTATTCGCATGGCATGATTTTGATATACAGAGCAAATCAGCTCAAACAGCTTGTGAACCCGCTGGCCCGTCAGCGCGCTGATAAAAAGCTTGGGCGCGTAGGGCATGTAGGCCAGCTCTGTCTCCAAACGCTTGGTAAATTCCTTCATGGTCTTGTCGTTCTTTTCGATTTTGTCCCATTTGTTTACCGCAATGATTGCGGCGCGGCCCCGCTCGTGGGCGATGCCTGCTATTTTTGTGTCCTGCTCGGTTATGCCATCTTCGGCGTCTATCATTAATATGCAAACATCACAGCGTTCTACCGCGGAAATTGTGCGAACTATGCTGTATCGTTCGATATTCTCCTTAATTTTGCTCTTTTTGCGCAGGCCGGCAGTGTCTATAAAAATGTATTCGTTGCCGTCGCGCTCGAAGAATGTGTCCACCGCGTCCCGGGTCGTACCCGGAATATCGCTTACGATTACCCGCTCTTCCCCCAGAATTTTATTGATTAGCGACGATTTGCCCACATTCGGCTTGCCCACGATGGCCACGCGAATGCGCTCGTCGTCCTCGTCCCGTCCGGCATTTTCCGGGAAATATGCGATTATTTCATCCAGCATGTCCCCCAGGCCCAATGCCTGTCCCGCCGAAACCGGCACGGGGTCGCCGATGCCCAATTCGTAGAATTCATACAGCTCGTGATTGTCGCGGGAGGGAACGTCAACCTTGTTCACCACCAAGACCACCGGCTTTTTAGACTTGCGCAGCATCTCCGCAACCTGCCTGTCCGCGTCAAGTACGCCGGCTTTAATATCCGCCAAAAACAGCACCACATCCGCGCTTTCAATCGCCACCTGCGCCTGCTGAAAAATATGCTTCGTAATAAAATCCTCCGCGTCCGGGTCAAGCCCCCCCGTGTCGATTAGCGTAAATGCGCGGTTCAGCCATTCCGCATCCGCGTACAGCCTGTCCCGCGTAATCCCCGGCGCGTCGTCCACAATCGCCACCCGCGAACCCACTATTCTATTAAACAATGTTGATTTGCCCACATTCGGGCGGCCTACTATGGCTACTATCGGTTTTGACATTTATCTCTTACCTTTCAGTTTGCATAGGGAGATGGCTGCTTTGCTTTATCAAAGGCGCGGGGCATCGGAGAGGGGGCTGGGGGCACGCGCCTTTTGCAAAACGGCCATTTCCTTGCAAGCATTACACGGTTTCGTACTACAACGCATACTACTAAGGGTGGAAATAACACAATGCTTATTAAGGGTAGCATGGATTTTCTATCATGAAGTCAAGCTGTAATCTATCTTCGCCTGTGAAAATATGGTCTTCAATCTCATCACCTTTAGGATTACGCTTGAAACCGCATTGTTCAATCATTTTCCTGCTGGCAATATTATCTTCAAAACACCCCGCATATATCTTGTCCAGTTTTAATATCTCAAGGCAATATCTAACGCCCAGCAAAAACGCCATTGTTCCGTATTGTAAATTTCTGTATTTTTTGAAAATTGTTATAGACAAGTCTGGTAATCCGGCGGATAGTCCTATTCGTCCGATGACTACATTGTCTTCGAGCCGTATAACAACCGCTCCCCAGCTCCAACTATTCGATTTGTTATCGTTTTTGAAATTTGTGCAGTATTCATCAAATGAATATGGTACTTTCCAATTGTAGCCCCAAATAGTTTCATGTTCATTCCATGACTCGTATAGAATATTATTATCGGATTCAATACATTCTGCCAAGCATAGCACATCATTTTCTATATATTTTTTTCTGTCCATGTTTTTTCACCTGCACAATATAAAAAAATTTTCGCACGTACCGCGTTCGTCGTGGTACATAAGTGCGCATTTTGTTTTTGACTGTTCAGCCAGTTAAGCTATTTTAACACAATTTTTGAACTCCTGCGACGATAGATTCAATATGCATTATTTACACCCTTCGCAGATAACGTTCTATGACGCAAACGTCGCGGAAATCATACAAGAGGAACCAGAGCCAGAACCCGTGCCCGAAATAGAGCCTGAACCCGTGCCAGAACCTGAGCCTCATGAATCCTCCATATGCCTTGAAAGGGCGGTGGAGCTTTTTGTTGCCATGGACGCAATTTTTGACGCCGATGGCGGCTATATGTGGGGGGTGGAGCTGCATGGGCCATTTATGTTTGCAGACCCGTTAACGCGCCATGCCGTGGCCAATATGCCCGACCCGCAAGGCTTTTTTATCCCGCAAGACGGCGTTTATGTGGGAGTGTTGCCAATAGATGTGCCTATAGGGCATACGATGGTGAGCTTTAGGGGGCTACGCTGGGGGATGATGGCCTGGGAAAACAGCGACATTTTCCTTGACCCCTATCACGAACTTAGCGTCGTTCGGGTGATGGTGCATGAAGTGTTTCATGCATGGCAGTTGCCTCTTTTTGGTCAAACGGAGGGGATACCAAGCCAGCACCTTAATGATAGACTTGATGCACGGATTTCGGCGTTGCTGGAGATTAACGCATTGATTATAGCATTGCAAACAACAGGCGATGCCAGACAAGAGGCTATACATACGGCATTGTCATTGCGTGGGTGGAGGCACGCAAACCATCCCGGCTCTGCCCGCATCGAGAACACCTTTCAGATACACGAAGGCGTACCAACATATGTAGACTCTGTACTTACTTTTGGTTTTGACTCCGCCGTGGAGCGGATGTCGGATATGACCATTGCTTATGGACTGGCAAGCCAATCAGGCCTACCTATAGGGTTTGGTTATGTATCGGGGGAATTATATTCCTTGGTGCTGGATACCATTGGTGCCGATTGGCGCGGCGACCTGCGCTTTGACACCGGTCTGGGCGATGTTTTGCAAGAAGCGGCTGGGATTGAGCAGTTGGCCCAAGAGCCTCTAAGCACCCTTGATTTACGGCCCTTTGGTTACGCCGAGATTGTGGCGGCCGCAACAGCGTGGTACGGGCATCACCAAGAAATTTTATCACGGGCCGAAGAAAATTTCCTGGGCACTCAACTTATCAGCGTAGATGGTGCAGGCCATTTTGTGTCCCATGACCATCTGGACGTGGTGATGGTGCAAGGCTTGGCATCGCAGTTTGGCCTGGGCACCATGTTTTATGGCACCTTTGTACACGAGGGTAATTTCGGACGCTTGTATGTAACAGACGGAATGCTGGTGCTTACTTTTTCACAACAAATCCTGTGGTATTCCCTCAACGCCACCGGCATGGAAATAGAGGGCAATCGCGTAATCGGACGCAATTGGGAAATCGTACTGAACGACGGATTTATAGTATATGAACAACGAGCAGGAAATTTTAGAGTCGTGTCAAGTTAAACTGATGTGACGGAGCGCAGGCGGTACAGGGCAGCAGCATTTACTTTGGGCCCGAGGGGCCGGCGGTGCGGGGCTTGGGGTTCCGTTCGCTTAAGGCTACGGCTTTGGACGGCTGGTAAGGCGGGAAAAAACGGCATTTCCTTAACGGCTAACACCGTTGAAAATGCTCGTTTTTCCATCCGCCTCAATGCGCCGCCCGCCTCCGCAAGTTGCTCGCAGAATCCCAAGCCCCGCACCGCCGGCCCCTCGGGCCCAAAGTAAATGCTGTTGCCCTGCAAGCGGTAACAAATATTTGCAATTTCCTCCATTCTATGCTACTATCCAATCTAGTACAATTTCATAAAAATTTCGCTAGGGGTGCTTATGGTGCGCAAGTTTGCAAATCATAGGCTGAGAATTACCCTTTGTACCTGCTCCGAGTAATGTCGGCGAAGGAAAGCGTCCTCCGGCGGGATTTGGGAAAATGTCAAATTCAGAAGGAGGTTTTTTTATGTCTCAGGCAAAAAAAATAACAGTGGCGGCAGTGTGTGTGGCGATGGCGTTTATGCTAAATCAGGTCGCGCTGTTTAGGATGCCGATGGGCGGGTCAATTACGCCGGCCAGTATGTTGTTTATCGCGCTGGCAGGGTATTGGCTGGGGCCGGTGTACGGGGTTTTGTCCGGGGTGGCCATGGGTCTGCTGGATACGGCAACGGGGGCCGTTGCTGTGCATCCCATGCAATATCTTTTGGACTATATTTTTGGTTTTGGCGCGCTGGGCCTGGCCGGATTTTTCAGGAAATGGCGGCATGGGTTGCAAATCGGCTTCGTTGCGGGCGTAGCTGGCCGGTTTTTGATGGTGTTCCTGTCGGGGTATATTTTCTTCTATATGTGGGCCCCGGAAGGGCAACACGCGGCGGTATATTCCCTCATATATAATGCCACTTACATCGTGCCGGAGTTGGTTGTAAGCTTGGTAATCATCAGCCTACCCTCGATGCGGCACGCAATCGACGTGGTGACAAAGCAGGTTGTGCCCCCCGATGTTT
The DNA here is from genome assembly GCA_009788085.1 of Defluviitaleaceae bacterium. GTDB lineage: Bacteria > Bacillota > Clostridia > Lachnospirales > WQUN01 > WRAH01. The sequence goes on along the minus strand of WQSB01000133.1, from coordinate 3,048 downwards.
ACGCTGCCATGACACGCAACCGGGGCTCTATTTCCGCAAAAGCGCGGCTTATTTCCGGGGGTGTTATCGGGGCTTTGGGCGGAATGGCCTTTGTTGTGGTATCTTACATCTCGCGGCTGGAAAATTTGGCCATTATGTATCAAGCAACGGGTGCGGAATTATTCCAAGAAGCACCGAGCCGCGTTTATCGCATAATTGAACGCAACACTGAACATATTTTCGCACTACAGTCCGTAGGAGTTGTGTTTTTGGCCATCGCCGCCATGCTGTTATTCTCCTCGATGATTATAGCAAATGAAGAAAAAGGAACCTCAAAAATAGAATAGCAATCCGTAAATCAGGCAAAAATAGCAATGATTATGAAACTCAGGGGGCGATTATGCACCGGAAAGTTAAAGTCATTGCTATTTTATTTTTTTTCGCGCTGGTGGGGTATGCCGCCGGCGGGATGACGTATTTACTCAGGTTTCCGCAGGAAATCCGGCTGACAGAGTTTACGGCCCACAGTCTTAATGTAGGCCTGCCGCTGTCGGCGACCTTTCAAAGTGAAACGGCTGCCGTAAGCAGCGTCAATGAAACTCCGGTAACGGAGTGCTTTAGTGTGCGGCTGGGACGGCCTCTGATTATACAAACCACCAGCCCGGGCACGGCGGAAATGACTATCGAGGCCTTTGGCTTCCCGCTGCGGCGCATTGTGCTGGATGTGGTGCCGGAGGTGGAGGTCATTCCGCTGGGCAATGCCATCGGGGTGCGCATAAACACCGATGGTGTGATGGTTTTGGGCACAAGCTCCTTCGCGGGGACGGACGGGGCGACCCATAAGCCCGCCGACGGCGTTCTGCGTGCGGGGGACTTGATATTGCAAGCCAACGGCACGGAAATTAAAAATAAAGAAAACTTAAGCGAATATGTAGCAGCCAGTACGGGTGAAATAATCTTTTTGGTGCGACGCGACGGCGCGGAAACGGAAATCGCCATAAATCCGGCTGTGGCCGCGGCGGATAATGTGCGGCGCATAGGCGCGTGGGTGCGAGACTCCACCAAGGGCATAGGCACACTGACCTTTTACAGCCCGCAAACGGGAACCTTCGGCGCGCTGGGCCACGGAATCATGGATGTGGACACAAAAAGGCTGATGAGCGTTCGTTGCGGGGTAATCATGCCGTCAACCGTAACCGGCGTAAAGCGCGGCGCGCGCGGAAGCCCGGGGGAGCTGGAGGGCGAGGTTGACGTCACACGGACACTGGGCAGCATCACCAGCAATAGCGCGAACGGAATCTATGGCACATTAGAGCCGGAGGTTGCGGCGGAATTATCAGCACAAAACGCCATCCCGATAGCCCTTCGTGCGCATATTCACGAAGGCCCGGCAACGATTTTGACCAATGTATCCGGCAACGAGGTACGGGGCTACTCAATAACAATCGAAAGCGTAAACCGCTTCGCCTCCGATGAAACAAAGGGCCTCGTAATCCGCATCACCGACCCGGAGCTTCTGCGAATCACCGGCGGAATCGTTCAGGGCATGAGCGGTAGCCCCATTCTGCAAAACGGCAGGCTCGTCGGCGCGGTAACCCACGTATTCGTACAAGACCCCACAAAAGGCTACGGAATTTTTATCGAAAGTATGCTGGGGGGATAAAATATAAAAAAGCGGTAAGGGTTTGTGGTTCGCTCCCTTGCCGCTTTACTGTATATCAAATCCAATTGATTCATAAGCGTCAACCGTATCGGATAAAATAGAGAACGGACACACCCGTGGATGTGCCCGCCTTTTCGATGTTGTTATCCCTAGACCTGTCCTATAACTTCAAAAATTTCCGATGAGGGTTTAGCAAAAGCGGCGCGTCTTGCTGAACGGATGAATCCGAGCGAAAGCCGCGACTGCGTCGGCGGCTGCCTTTGAGCGACGGATGAATCCATTTTCGATGGAATTGTCTATATGTTTAAAGAAGAGCCTGTGCGCGATTTAAAATATCCAATTCATTTTCTCGCGCGGCCGTCGCCTCTGCTTCCCATTGCGGATATAATTTAGAGTAACGTTTAAAACGCCAAATAATTATAAGAACGCCGGGAAGAATGTATGCGATTAGACCTATGGCGGATATTATCAGCCATATCATCCCAAACCTCACAGGCGGAGGCGTGGATGGAACTGCGTAATATTGTCTCTCCAAATCAACTAACTGCGCGTAATTGGGCATTGTTTTTTCACGCTGAAACGTTAGCTTGATTTTCTTGGTGCGAACCTGGTAAATATCATCGCCGCGCCTTTCTTGGTAATTCTCCGTGACCTCCTGTGTACTGTGAAATTCCCAACCGAATGCTTGATGCACATTAACCGCTGCCTGCTCGGAATCGGGATGCACATCAATAGACTTTACCTCTTTTGCCATTTTTTCACCTCTCTAAAAAATATTTTTACCTGCATATCGGGTATTAAATATATCACATACGGGTAATGAGCGCAACTATATGCGGTAATGTTTATCCGGGAGCGTGGTAAACATGCACAGGTTAAAAGAATTGAGAGAACAGCATCGACTCAATCAAGAAAAACTGGCTATTAAGCTCAATGTCTCACAGTCCACCATAAGTGCGTATGAAGTGGGCGAGAGAACGCCGGATTTAGAAACATTGAAATCAATTGCAAGCTTATTTGATGTGTCCATGGACTATCTTGTTGGCATATCTGAAAAAAAGAAAAACATCAATCACTCCGATTTATCGCCTGATGAACTGGACTATATAAACAAATACAGGCAAGCCAGTTTAATGGATAAAGAAAAAATAAAAGCATACATGGAGGGCTTGTTAAGCAAGTAATCAATCAAAAAGTCATTGAATAAAATGTATTTTAATACATCTTTACATTGTATTTTTTGATTGGAATGGATATACTATGCGTGCAGAGGAGCGGCCCAAGCGCGGTGGTTAGGGGTTTGGAGACGGGCTTTAGCAAGTTGCTCTCTATGGGGCGGCGCGGGGAGTGAGACGTGCGAGGGATAGTGCTACCGCAGGGCTTGCTGTAAAGCAAGACCTGCACAG
>WQSB01000132.1 GCA_009788085.1 Defluviitaleaceae bacterium | reverse complement strand
CACAATCGGCATCGTTGGCGGCTTGATTATCGGCCAAGCCGCTGTGGAGGCCGGCTTGGTCAGCCCCATCGTCGTAATCATCGTCGCCATGACCGGCATCGCCACCTTCTCTATTCCCAGCGTGTCCCTTGTTTACAGCTTCCGCCTCGTGAAATACGGGGTGCTCTTCCTGGCCGCCATATTTGGTTTCCTCGGTCTGTGGCTTGGTCTGATTATCACCCTCATTCATCTGGCCTCTATGCGCAGCTTTGGTTTCCCCTATCTCATGCCTTTCGCCGCCTCCGAAATGAACGCTTTTGAAGACCTCAAGGACAGTCTTTTCCGCTTCCCGCTGCGAAGCCTAAAAAAGAGGCCCTTCTTCGCCAGGCGAAATCAGGCTACAAGAATGCGTTAGAAATTTTACAACGAGGTGCATCTATGTCATCCAATGAAAAAATCACAATGCGGCAACTGCAAGTCCTCATATTTCTGGGGGCGATGGGCACGGGAGTCATCGTTCTGCCGCGCCGTGCCGCGAATTTGCTGCCGGGGACATGGCAGGACGGATGGCTTATCGCGCTGGGGCTGACTGTGGCTGCGATGCTCATTGGAGCGTTGATATGCGCCGCGCTGAAAGCAGTGGCAAATGCTACGCGGGACGAACAGGCCGTCAAGGGCTGCAAGGACGCGCCCGCCATGGGCTTCATTGAGTCCACGGGTTTTCTTTTGACAAAACCGGTGGCATATGTAATCGGCGCGGCATTGTGGGCGAAACTGGTAATTGCGGCGGGGCTTGAGATGCGCGTTTTTATGGAAATTACGGGGGAGGTTCTGCTGCCACTAACGCCCGCGTGGGTGGTCAGCGCGGTTGTGCTGGCGGTGTGCGCCTATGCCGCCGCGATGGGTATAGAAACCCGCGCCAGAGTAGGAGAGGTTCTGCTGGCAGTGATGATTTTGCCGGCTATTTTTCTGTTTATATTTGCCGCGGTGGACGCGGACTTTTCCAATTTACAGCCGGTGATGGTAACGGAGCCAAGGCGGCTGGTGTCAAGCGTATTGCGGCTGGGATTTATTTTTACGGGAATGGAAACGCTGCTGCTGGTGTCGCCCTTCGTGCCCCGGGATAAGCCGCTGACGCGGACGGTGGTAAACGCGCTGGCCCTGGCGGGAATCGTGATTACCGCCATTACGGCCATGACAATCGCGGCCTTTGGCCAAGGAGTGGCAACAGAGGCCTGGCCCGTTCTACGGATGATGGACATGATAAATCTGCCCGGCTCGTTTATAGAGCGGCAAGAGGCCCTGATGTTCAGCTTTTGGATAATAACGGCTTTCGCGCTGGGGAACGCAATGCTGTTTTTCGGCGGACTGCTAGTCAGGGATATTTTCCAGCGGGCACCGGGGAAAAACCGCCTGAGAAACGGCGTTTTGCTCACCGCCGCGGCGGTCTTTGCGGTAAGCTGTATTCCTCTGACTCGGGATGAAATTTACCGCAGTTTGGATATTTTATACGCTACGACGGGGTTGTTTTTCCTTGTGGCTTTGCCGTTTATTTTGATTTTCGCGGCAAAAATAAGCTCCTGGGGGCAACGCCGGATTCAAGGGTCGGCGGCCAGAACCTTCGCTCTCATGCTGATTCTGGCAAGCGCGGCGGTTTTGCTGACCGGCTGTTGGGACAGGGTCGAAATAGAAAACCGTGCTTTCGTTGTTGCAATGGGAATCGACAAGGCGTCAGACTCCGACGGCGAGGCCCGCTACAGGGTGACTTTAAGCGTGCCGATATTAGGCAAAAATGACGACGGCATGAACCCACAAAGCGGTGGCGAAAACGACAACGAGGACGACGACCCGCCGCCGCACATCAGAATATCTTCCGGGCAGACAATAACCGAGGCATTAAAAAAACTGGACTCCAAAACGGACAAGCAGCTTTACTACGGACAGACTAAGCTGCTGGTGCTGGGCACAGGCTTGTTGGAAGACCCCGGCCTCGTGGACGGCGTAATCAATATTTTTGACAATATGCTGGAAATCGACACCCGAATGCATGTGCTGGCGGCGGAGGATGCGGCCAAAATCCTGTATGCCAAGCCCCCGGGCGAGACTTTGCCGGGGCTGTATGTATCCGAAATCTACCGCCACAAGAACAAAATCGGCGGCACGGCTTTCGCGCTGGATTTCGAGCGGTTCAGCACCGCCCAACGCGGCGAGAAAAACAACGGCGCGATAGTCCCTAAAATATACGTCAAAGAGGACGAATTGCAACTATACGGCGCGGTAGTTTTAAAAGATCGCCGCCTCACTGGCCATTTAACACCCGACGAATTAAGGGGCTTCCTATGGTGCTTCCCCGGCGGCGGAAAAGGCGCGATTGTCACCTGCCCGGAAAAAATTCCCATGAAGGTTGAAAGCCACGCGGCAAATATCAACTTCGAGCCTATCGCGGCGACTTCAACATCCCCTGTGTCTCTGCGGGTAACAATTGATGTAACCGCAGCCGGCCGCGTGGAAGAATATCACAAAGCCCACCTGACGCAAGAAGCGCGGACAAAACTCCAAGCCGCCCTCGCCCGCGAAATTTCACAAGAAATAGCTCATGTCGCCGCGATTCTGCAAAAAGACAACAACCTTGATGGCTTCGATTTCTTGGAGCATCTGCGTAAAAAAAATTACTCCCTGTACAAGCAGCACTCGGATAATTGGCGGGAAGTCTTCCCAACCCTGCAAATCATTCCGCGTGTAAAAGTGGAGGTAAAAACGTAGTAATTTTGTGATATTTGAAAGGGGCCGTCTTGCCAACGGCATTGGGCACCGGGAGTGTGCCGAGCTGGAAAACCCCGTGAATTGCGAAGAATTTGCGAGCAGTGCTGGCGCATGGCGGCATTAGAAAAGGCGAGAATTCGCGCAGATGATTAAAATCTGCAAGCGAATTCTCGCCTTTTTTTGTCGCCCCAGCCGACACGGCCGCGAGCTAGTAATCACGGGGTTTTCCAGTTCGGCACACTCCCGGTGCCCAATGCCGTTGGCGAGACGGCCCCTTTTTCGATTAGATGAAACAAGCTTTCCAGTCTGTACCCCATGTCCTTGTACCGTGTCAGCAATTCGTCAAGGATTTTTGCGTTGGTTTTGGACGTGTTGTGCAAAAGTATGATTCCGCCGGGATGGGTGCGTGGGATTAGTTTGCTGAATGCCTCTTCGCGAGAGGGCTGGTTGTTGTCCTCCCAGTCCTTGTAGGCCGCGCTCCAGAAAATTGTCTTGTAGCCCAGCTCCTTTGCCAGCTTTAGATTCGTCTCGTTGTAGATTCCTCGCGGCGGGCGGTAGAATTTTGGGATGTCCTGGCCTGTGACGTTTTTGTAGTGCTCTTCCACTTGGCTGAGCTCTTTTGCGAAGGACGACTTGTCGTTTAGTTTGCTCATATCCGGGTGGGTCATGGTGTGGTTGGCTACTATGTGGCCCTCCTCAGCCATTCGCAAAATCAACTCCGGATGGTCGCGGATATACGTGCCCACCAAGAAAAACGCCGCCGGCACCTCGTGTTTTTTCAGGGTGTCCAAAATTCCCGCCGTCAGGTCGTTTTCGTAACCCGCATCGAAGGTCATGTACAGGACCTTTTCATTCTCGCACCCGATAAAGTATGCGTCAAACTGCGCCAGATATTCCGCCGTGGCGTTGCCCTGCGGACGCTCGTTGTCCTTGGTGAAGTGCAGGCCCCAGCTGTCGGCATAGGCATAGGTCTGACACGCCGCTAAAATGATAAAGCAAATTAAAAATTTACATATTTTTTTCATGGCTATCGCCCCTTAAAATGAATTCCCGCTTATCTTGCGCAAATTTAATATTTTTTATGCTGCTTCGAGAAAAACGTAAGTAGTCAAAGGGCGAACGGACAGGATATATTTACGACTTCGCTTTTGTTGAATTTTATTGAGCAATTCTAATTCCTTTTCTATTTTGGAAATTTGCGTTTTTATCGCCTGTAAAGTAGTTTCGATGTCCCGTTTTACCTTGCCCTGCATTTCATCTATTTTTGATGACAAATCCAGAGTTTGCAATGTATCCAAGTAAGAGTAAATTTCCTCCATCACAACAGGGTCAACTTTCTTTTGACTGAATGTCCGTTGCCCAGTGCAAGGAATGGTTGCCCTGCGTCCGAAACAGATATATTTGCAAATGGGGTTTTTGAGCAGTTGCATAACTGTATCTGTTGTCCAGTAGTTGCCTCGTTTCATCTTTATTTCATTTTCATTCAGATATTTGGCTACTCTGTGACCGCCATAGCCATTTTCACAAACAAGCCTAAATGCGCGGCAAAACGCTTCGCTCCCTGCATTTTGCTTCGCAAAACTCTACGTGCGCTCAGCAAGCCTCGCCGCTTCCGCTAAGCCCTCTCCGAAAATCTTGAAGTTGTGCAAGAAGTCTAATAGCTTGTAACACTAACTGCCCCTGCCTCATAGTATGTAATCAGGAACAAGCAGTTCCTTAACTATAGATTAGGCGTCGGGAGGGGCTAAATACGGTTTTTCATAGCCCACCCGGCGTCAATTACAAGGAGGATTACCATGGGAGAATTTTTAATCGAAAGCATGGCTAGGTATATCGGCCAAACAGTAACAATATTCACCACAAGCGGCGGACTTTCCGGCAGCGGCTTCACAGGCGTTCTTGCCGGCATCTGCGACGGAAATGTTAAGCTTATCACCGACATCGGCGCGCCTCCGGCTTGTCCGGTTGGCAGTGCGTGCTGCGGCGGCTTCCCCGACGGCGACTTCGAAGGCGGCTGTGACGGCGGACGCGGCTTTGGCTTTGGCATGTGCGGGCCTCGTCGTGGTTGCGGCTGCGGCGGACGTGGCGGACGCGGCGGCTTTGGCTGGGGCATGGGCTGGAATTGGCTCGGCTCCGTAACCGTTATCCCCATCGAAAGAATCGCAAGCTTCACCCACAACGCCATCTAATTTGAAAAACTAATGAAAAAAGTAAAAGGCCCCATCGGTGAAAATGCCGGAGGGGCCTTGTTTACGTTTACTCGTGGCCGTGTCGGCTGGGGCGACAAAGAATTTTCCCCGTTCGCGAGACAGCCCCTTGTTTTTTTCGCTCCGCCCGCACATTATAGTCCCGTCATACGTTAAACAGTATGACAGGAGCGTTTCGCGCTACTTGCCGTGAAGGGAACATGCTAAAGGTGCCTATGCAAGAGCAATATGACAAAATTTACAGATATTGTTACTTCAAGGTGAAAGACTCGCATCTTGCAGAGGATTTGACCCAGGAGGCCTTTCTGTGCTTTTTTAGCCAAAGCAGCTATATCAGCAGGGGAAAGCCGCTGGCGTATTTGTATACAATCGCGCGGAATTTGTGTACGGACGCTTTTAGAAAAAAGGAAACCTGCCCCCTGCCGGAGGATTTAGAAAACACCGACGCCTCAACGGACGCACTGGAAACCTCCATCGCAGTAAAGGAAGCACTAAAAACTTTACCGGAGGACATGCGGGAGCTGCTTCTTCTGCGATACGCAAACGATTTGTCCATGGCGGAGATTTCGGAAATAACGGGGCTCTCGCGGTTTGCGGCCCGAAGAAAAATAAACAATGCCCTAAAGCAATTAAAGCTCGTACTAAAAAAGGAGGATTTCGCGTGAAGCATGACAATCGAAGTATAAAGAAACACCTAAAAACAGCCTTTGACCCACCCGCGCCAATGAAAAAAGACGCATTTTTGGCATCGCTCAACTACCCGCGCACCACGTATTTTGGGTTTGTCGCAGCGCAGGTGCGGTATATACGCAAGCGAATCTGGTGCGCATCGTTTTTGCTGGTGGGTCTGGTGCTGGCCGGGCTGGCGTATTTGGGCCACGGGAATTTTATTTGGATTGTGTCGGCGTTTCTGCCGCTGGTCGCGCTGGCGGGAATCATGGAGGTCGCCAAAAGTCTGTCCTACAATATGGCCGAGCTGGAAATGAGCTGCAAATACAGCCTTTCTGACATTGTGCTGGCGCGGCTGGGGATTATCGGAGCGGTCAACGCCGTGGCATTTATCGTAATCACGGCGGCACTTCTGCGAGGCAGCGGCATGGGGCTGATTCCGCTGATTGTGCAGCTTTTTACACCGTATTTGCTGACGACTACGCTGTCGCTGTTTTCGCTTAACCGCTTCCGAATGCGCGGCACGCTGTATGTTTGCGCTGGGGTATCATGCCTGGCGAGCGCGCTTTCTGCCGGAATTCATATAAACGAGACCGTGTTGATGGGCCTGTTTGCCCTTCTGCTATTGGGGACGGCGCGGGAAATTATAAAATTAATAAGAACGGAGGACGGTATATGGAACTTATCCTTGACCGCTTGACAAAGCAATACAAAAATAAAATCGCCGTGGACAAGGTCAGCCTGACGTTGGGACAAGGGGTGTACGGCTTGCTGGGGGCCAACGGCGCGGGCAAGACCACACTAATGAGAATGATGTGCGGCCTGCTTGACCCCACCGGCGGCGAAGTGAAATTTAACGGCATCGACGTAAGTCGTGCCGAATACCGCGACGCGCTGGGATATATGCCGCAGCATTTCGGGTATTATCCGGAATTTACGGCGACGAGTTTTTTGCATTACATGGCCAGCCTGAAGGGCCTTACCAAACAACGGTCAAAGGAAAAGACCGCCGAATTATTGGAGACTGTGTCCCTTTCCGAAGTGGCGAAAAAGAAAATCAAAACATTTTCCGGGGGAATGAAGCAGCGTCTGGGCATTGCGCAGTCTCTTTTGAACAACCCGAAAATTTTAATTCTGGACGAGCCCACTGCCGGCCTCGACCCCAAGGAGCGCATCAAATTCCGCAATTTAATCTCCCGGCTGGGGGCGGACAGAATCGTTTTGCTTTCAACCCACATTGTGTCGGATATTGAGAACATAGCCAAGTTTGTATTGGTAATGAAAGACGGCCAAATCATCCAAAACGGCGGCGTGGATGAAATTCTTACGGATATTCGCGGCAAGGTTTTCGAATGCGTGGTTGACGACGCACAAGCGGCAGAGCTTTCGCAGAAATTCCCGGTGGTGAATATTCGTGCCGCGGGGCCAAGCGAAGAACATGCCGGAAAAACCCTTCTGCGGCTGATTGCGTCTGACAATAACCCTCCCTGTGAAAATGCGGAAACTGTGCCGGAAAATCTGGATGATTTATATATGTATTATTTTGGTGAGCGCAATGAGTAATTTTATGGAGCTTGTGGGCTTCGAGTACAAAAAAATCCTTGGACGCAAGAGTATTATTATCGTCTTCGTGTTGTCGGTTGCCATTATGGTTGCAGGGCAAACCCTGTGGATGTTGCCCTTTATGCCCTCTTACCGCGAAGGGGAAACCCGCTGGGAATCCTTTTTAAAGCAACGGGAATACGCGAGGGCACTGTCCGGGCGGGTCATAGACGCAGAGCTGCTGATGGAGACATCGGCGGCATACACAAATCGTTTGCCGTATTTCTGGCCGATTGAACGCATGATGAACTGGATTTACGGCAGACCAGAAATAGCGGCGTATCAAGCGGAAAATTTCTATAATATTCGCCGCCATCAGGTTGCGCAGCAATTGGAATTTCATTATGAAGCGGGCCACATGAGTCGCGTCGGAGTTGATGCGATGCTCCGTCTTGATGAAAGAATTCCCGAGCCATGGGTCTTTGAATATGCCGAGGGATATATCGCGTTTTTACAGACCGGGATTTTGACGATTTTGGCGGCCTTAATCACAGCAGTGGGTGTCGCGCCGATTTTTGCCAGCGAGCACAGTACGGGCGTGTCCCAGCTGATTCTTACGACGAAGCATGGTAAGGGAAGATTGGTTCGGGCTAAGGCCTTTGCCGCGGTTTCTTTTACCGCGATGGCAACTTTGTTTTTAATCGCGGTGCATTTCTTGGTCAATATGGCAATCTTCGGCTTCGATGGGGCATCCGCGCCATTTCAGCTGTTCATACCCTTTAGCCCATATCCCATAAATATGTGGCAAGCATCCCTGATTTTCACAGTGACTGCCACCATTAGAATAATCTTTTTCGGGACGGCCTTGCTGCTGCTGTCCTCAAAAATGAAATCCGCCTTTGGGGTGATGATTTTCGCGGTGGTGTGGATTTTCCTTGCGATGATGCTATTTGTCCCCGTTCCCATTACATGGCTTTTCAATTTAATCAGATTATTTATCAATATTTTGCCAGCCGGGTCAACGGTGTTTTTGCCCGTGCCCTATGAAATTTTTGGCCTAGCGGTTCTTCCCTTTGTTTTTGAAATAATCGTGGCTATAGTGGCCAGCGCAGTGCTTTTGACTCTTGCGGGGCGAGGGTTTAAAAGACATCAAGTGGGGTGATAGAAATGAATCTTTTTTTCAGATTTGTCGGTTATGAATACAAGAAAATTTTTATGCGCAAGAGCGCGATAATCGTTATTGTGGGCGCGTTGCTTTTTTCGGTTTTCGTGCAGGTGTCGCTGTTGTTGCCGGGCTTTACCGCGCCCGCCGATGAATCCGCGTGGGCAAGAATGCAACAAGACCGGGAATACGCAAGGGCATTATCTGGGCGGGCTT
>WQSB01000131.1 GCA_009788085.1 Defluviitaleaceae bacterium | reverse complement strand
CACAGAGTGGGCCGCGCACACGGCAAAAAGCGCGGGGTGTGAATAAGCGTGCTTAGCGCAGACGGGGGATTAGTGCGTCGAACGAAGGCAAATGCCACCGTTGGGCTGCTTGCAGACCAACACAGGCACTGCCCGAGGCGGCGCAATCATCAGCCGACAAGCGTTAATGCGATTCACACCCCGCGCTTTTTGCCGTGTGCGCGGCCCACTCTGTGCGGACTGTTTTCAACTGAATCGGCTATACTATGCAAAATAAAAAAACCGTCTGAAAAACTCTCAAGACGGTCTTTAGTGCGTTTCGCGCAAACAAAAGCGCACTTACGTGTAAATTATCGGGTTGTTAATCGTTCTCGCAATTGAAATCCGTGGAAACATCTATCGCCAGCTCAAGTGTAGCCTTGGCGACACGATGTTTATGCTTTTCGCCGCACTCTCGGCCCGGCCTAGATTCATCGTACATTTCATGATTTGGTCTGCCAATAGGTTTAGGTCCGTGTAACACTTGTTTTCACCTCCATTCATTATGCTTGTACAACATCATATGCAAAAACTCAAAAGATGTGACTATGATTTTCAACAGCCTCATGACCCGCCGGATGGAATTTAGCCAGATTTCCCCCAAAAAAGGAGGAAATCAATGCGAAATGTAATTTTTCCATGCGAGGGTGTGAAAAATCGTATTCACCAACATAGACGGATTGCGGAAACTTATGCTTTTGCATCAAGGGCGTTGTATAGACGTTTCCGTTGAAAACGCTATACAGACGCGCTTTTTTTAAGCCTAGTGATTCGGGGAGTCCAAATCTTCCATGGTTACATCTTTGTTTCTGTGGAACATATCGTACAGGATTGGTACGACAAACAAAGTCGTGACTGTGGCGTAGAACAGGCCGCCGATGGTGGCTATGGCCATGGGCTGCATCATTTCCATGCCTTCGCCAAAGCCAAGGGCGATAATGCTCATGGCGGCAATGGTGGAAATGGCCGTCATAATGATTGGCCTGATGCGCTTGCGTCCCGCGTCGATTATGGCGTCAGTTTTGGCCATGCCCTCCCAGCGCATTTGGTTTACACGGCTTATTAGCACGATACCGTTGTTTACGGCCACGCCGGATAACAGAATCAAACCAATCATAGCCACGATGGAAAGAGGCATTCCCGCAAGCAGCAGACCTGCGAAGCCGCCCGTGAAAGCAAGAGGGATAGTGAACATAATAATGAAGGGCGACAGCAAAGACTGGAATTGTGCCACCATAATCAGATAAGTGAACAGCAGGCCCAAAGCCAGCATGAGAATGAGGTCGCCAAAGGCATCGGCAATGGCCTCGGCCTCGCCGCCTAGTATTACTTGAGTATTGCCTATGGGGGTGAAGTTTTCGAGCCGCCTTTCGATTTCGGCGTTTACCAAGGCCACGTTAAAGCCGTCTTCAATTTCACCGGTAATGGTTGTAAAACGGTTGCGGTTTATGCGGCTGATGGTGCTGAAGCCTATGCTTTCATATACTTGGGCTATATCCGATAAGTTTACATATCCGTCCATTGTGGCAATTTGTTTATTTTCGATGTCTTCCCAGCTTGGCGGGGAGAAATCGCCGTCGGAAATAATGATTTCATAGCTTCTGCCATTTAAGGTCATATGCATAGAATTTTCCGGGGCCGTCAGCGCGCTCATGGCTGCCATAAACACTTGTGCCACTGTAAGGCCGTGGGCCATGGCCGCGTCTTTATCAACACTTATGCGCAGCTCCGGAGCGGCCTCTTCCGCCACATCTGTTACATTTATAGTTCCCGGGACGGAGCTTACAAGCTCCGCAATCGCGATAGCCGTATCTCTGATGTCGTCAAGTTCCATGCCCTCAATCCGCAGGGAAATAGGGTCACCCGCCATCATCGCCATCATATCCGCTCCGCCGCCGATATCGGCCTCCAAGCCTAAGTCTTCAATGATAATACGCATCTGGTTGTTTAGTTCATCCATGGTAATACTGCGGTCTTCCTCCAGCAATACATACATGTCAATGGCCGTGCCGCCGCCCATCATGCCACCCATGTCTCCGAAGCCCAAGGCACCGGCCATCATTCCCATCATGCCGCCGCCGCCGATGCTTACGCCTACGGTTTCAACATCTTGTATGGCAAGGACACGCGCGCCCAATTCCTCAGCCACGGCCACGGTATCCTCAAAGGTAGAGCCCTCGGGCATTTCCGCCATGACATTAATTTGAGGCGTATCCATATCCGGGAAAAGCTCCAAGCCTTGCCGGTTTATAGCCCAGAAGGAAAGCGCGAACGCCGCCGCAGAAACCAACAGCACGACCCACTTAAAGCGCAGGGTAAAACGCAGAGCAGCCTCGTATCCGTCCACAAATTTTGTGAACAGTCTGCCCTCTTGTTCCTTTTTGACATTCTTGAGTACAATGCTTGAAGCCGCCGGCACAACCGTGAGGGCGATAACAAGGCTAGCCAGCAGCGCAAAAGCAATAGTTAGGCCAAAATCTTGAAAAATCTGCCTTGTCATGCCCTCGGTGAAAACGATGGGAACAAACAAGGAAGCCGTAGTCAGCGTAGCGGCAACAATCGCGCCGGATACCTGTCTCGCGCCGGATACGGCCGCACGGGCCGCGCTTCGGTCTGTTGATTCCCGCATACGGTAAATATTTTCGATTACAACTATGGAATTATCCACAAGCATACCAACGGCCAAGGCCAAGCCACCCATGGATATCATATTTAAACTGACCCCCATAAAATACATTAAAGTAAACGCCAGCATTATACTTACAGGGATTGAAATCGCCACAATCAGCGTGGGGCGAATATCCCGCAGAAACAGCAGCAAAATCACAATGGCCAGCAATCCGCCAATCAGCAGATTGTTTAATACGGAGCCTATAACTATGCCAATCAATTCCCCCTGGTCCATCAGGATTGCAAAACCAAGGCCGGAATGCTCCGCCGTTAAAGCATCCATACGGTCACGCACCGCGTTGGTGACATCTGCCGTGGGGAATTCGCTCTGCCTTTGAATGCTCATCATAACGGCGGGGTTGCCGTTTACTCTGGTAAAGGAAAGATGGCTGTCGTCGGTGACGAAAACATCGGCTATATCGGACAGGCGCACAGGAGGCAAACCAGCAAGGCCCATAGCACCCGGGTCGAATATGAGCATATTCTTGACCTCGTCAAGGCTGTCAAACCTGTCGCCCACACGCACCATGTACTCGATGCCGTCTTCGGTAATCATTCCGGCGGGCATAGAGAAATTTTGAGCGGTCAGTATGCCTGTAATCGTGTCAACGGTAAGCATTTCGGCGGGNATACTTATGTCCATATCTCCCATGTCGGCCATATCTCCCATGCCGCCGAAATCATGCGCTCCGGCCATGGCCTCCATTACCTCCGCCGCGATGGCCTCGGTTATAAAAGGCATTTCAGCCTGCAATTGCATTCCGGCCGCTTCCGGCGGAAGACCCTCCGCCAGAAGCTCCGCCATACGCTCTGCGGCAAACGCTTCCACTTGTGCGGCAATCACAGCCTCGGCCTGCGCCTGCATCTCCGCCATGGCTTCGGCAATCGCGGCCTCCATAAAGGCCGCTACCGCCAGTCCCATCTGCTGATTAATGGCCTCTATGCGTTCGCTTTCGATAACCACATGGAGCTGATTTTGCACCAGCCCGGACAGGCTGACTACCGCAACCCCCGGAACACCCTCCAACGCGGGTGCGACAGTATATCTTGCAAACTCCGAAAGCTCATCTATTGTTGCCCCCGCCTTATGCACGTTGGCTGTCATAATGGGAAGCATCTCCGGATTCATGCGGATGGTCATGGGCCGGGATACACCCTCGGGCAAAGTTAGCATATCCAGTGCCTCACGGATTTCCAGCGAGGCCGAGTCCATATTGGTGGCTTCGGTAAATTGCAAAATCAATATAGACACATGCTCCATGGAAATAGACTGCACCATTTCAATACCGCTTAAGGTACTCATGCGGGTTTCCAGCGGAATGGAAACATCCCTTTCCACCTGCTCCGGTGTTGCTCCAAAATGTGTGGCAAATATCGCCGTAAAGGGCAAATCCATCGAGGGCATAAGGTCCGTGGAGGTGTTCATAAATGACACAACCCCCAGAACTATCACTAAAATTACCCCCACCAGCACGGTAAAGGGTTTTCTCACACTAAACTTTTCTAACATTTGAAACTCCATTCTTCCCCTGTCTCAACATCAAGCGGGGGTTTATATTTTATTTCTTGGCAACAAAATTGTGACTTAAACCTATAATAACATACCAACCTCAACTCAACATCAATAAATTGGAGTTGCTTGTTGAGATTCGGTTGAGAATTATATGTTAGGATGGTTAAAATAGAGACAGAGGAGTCGCGGCTATGTTTCGGATTTTAGTAGTGGAGGACGACACCAACACCAGAAAGCTAATGTGTGCCGTGCTAAAGCAGCAGGGCTTTGAGCCATTGCAGGCGTCCGACGGGCACATGGCCTTGGATGTGCTGGAGCACGAGCATGTTGACTTGGTTGTTTTGGATTTAATGATGCCCGGCATGGACGGATATGAGCTGACGAGGCAAATCCGGCAGTCGTGGGAGTTTTTGCCCATATTGATGGTTACGGCAAAACAGGAGTCCAAAGACAAGCACATGGGCTTCATGGTGGGGACGGATGATTACATGGTCAAGCCCGTGGACGAACAGGAAATGGTTTTTCGGATTCGCGCGCTTCTGCGGCGTTCGCAAATAGCCAGCGAGCAGAAAATAGTCCTTGGCGACGTAACTCTAAGCTATGACTCTTTTACGGTATCCGGTCACGGGCAAACAATTACGTTGCCACAAAAGGAGTTTCAATTATTATTCAAGCTGCTGGCTTATCCGGGGACGATTTTTACCCGCATTCAACTGATGGAAGAGATTTGGGGCGTGGACGCGGACGTAAACGACCATACCCTCAATGTTCATATCAGCCGCCTCCGCGACCGTTTTCACGATTGGAGCGAGTTCGAAATCGTTACGGTGCGGGGCCTTGGTTACAAAGGGATGGGAAAAGTATGATTGGCTGGTTGAAAAAACGATGGGGGCTTGCCCTTTCGCTGGTGTTTTACGTTTTTATCGTAATGTTTGCGGCAATGTCGCTGGCGGGGCTGCTGATGGTTGTTCTCCATCAGACAGGAGTAATCACTCTAGGGCTGGACTTTGTGGAAAGAGACATACATGCTTTCCGCATACTTTTTAACATGATTGTATTTTCTATTTTTATCGGTACCGCCCTGGCCGCATTTTTCAGCAAAAAAGCCTTACAGTCGATTCGCAAGCTTATAGAAGCCACAAAAAAAGTCGCCGCGGGCGATTTTAACGTTTCCGTGGAAAGCAAGGGCATCTACGAACTGGAAGAGCTCGCGCGCAGCTTTAATCAAATGACCCGGGAACTAGCCTCAATAGAAACCCTGCGAAGCGATTTCATCAATAACTATTCCCACGAATTTAAGACCCCAATTGTTTCAATCAGGGGTTTTGCAAAATTATTGCTTGAAGGAAATCTAACGGAGGCCGAACAACAGGAATACCTAAAAATTATCATGGCGGAATCGGAAAGACTTGTTAAACTTTCTTCCAATACGCTTAATCTCTCCAGATACGAAGCCATCGAAATCATCACGGAAAAAAAGCCCTTCCATTTGGACGAGCAGGTGCGCTTGGCCATTCTTTTGACAGAGCCTAAATGGGCGGAAAAAGAAATCAATATCGACGTAAAGCTTGACAGCGCGGTCTATAATGGCAACGAAGATTTAACACAGCAAATATGGCTTAACCTTCTGGACAATGCCGTCAAATTTACCGGGCAAAACGGAAACATTTGCATCAGCCTACTAGACCAACAGGATTCTATTCATTTCATAATCAAAGACGATGGCATAGGCATGGACGCAGAAACAATCAAGCACATATTTGATAAATTTTATCAGGGCGATAAATCCCACACCCGGGAGGGAAACGGACTGGGCCTTGCAATCACAAAACGAATCATAGAGCTGTGCGGCGGCAAAATCACTGCCGGCGGCGACCCCGGCCAGGGCAGTGCTTTTACGGTGGTGCTGCCTAAATGACATAATGCGCAGGCGGGCTTGTGTGGTTGCTCGCTATGCACAACGGACGTCTCGGCTGATTCGGTGGGGAAGCCATGTATCCGCTGAAGGTTGACACCTTCGCGGACACTCTGGCTTCTATCCACCGAAATGTGCCGGACTGTTGCGCATTATGCTCGCAATCCACACAAGCCCGCCCACGCCTCTACATAATAGAAAGCAAAAGATAAAAACCCCCTTGCGCCTGAACCATACTGGCTGTATTTGACGCTTACGAAGTTTTATATATGATGATTTGGTACAAGGTTTTTTAACGCAGTGATTACGGGCATTGTACCGGTTTAAAAGAGTGGCCGGAGGATGCTAGGAAGGGGACGGTGCAGGGAATGACAAGCGTTAGCGCGTATCATTCAGAAGCATATTGTCAAGGTGTTTGAAATTTTGCAAAAAAATAAGCCACGGCTTGATGCCTTGACTTATGCTTGCTTGATTCGCAACTACTAATCCCGATAATCACAAAACGGTGGGAATTTTAACTGTACACGGCGTTTTGCTTATACTACACGCTCAAGGAATCAACAAAGTTGATAAAATAATCATCAAACGACTCAGAGCCATTTTTATTATGTTCACATAAATAATCATAAAAATACGGAGAAATCACATGAGAACCTGAATCGTGAGTTCTAAAATATTCTTTTGGGTCAATGGCTACCCCTAACTGAACTGCAACGTATATCCCTAATGCTTCAACAATATTTTCCTCGATGAAGCCGTCCATTGAGTTATATCTTGTGTCGGGATTTTGGTTTTTGTAAGCATCTTTCACCCACGATTTCTTCGCAAGTACATTCAGAGCGTGCTTTGTGTTCTTAACGTCATACGGAGGGTGAAACGCTTCGTGCGTCACATTGATAAATACAGTGTCATTGTCATACGAAAAATCCGTTAAAATATTGTTACCGCACAACTTTAAGCCAAGTGGTTTGGCGAATGAACATATATATACGGTAAAACCGGAGCTATCGCCGTTTACGTTCTTAAATTGATTTATCAGTTTTTCCGCATCATATTGTTCTAAGTATTTATTAATCTCATTACACCTTTCTTTAATTAACGGTAATCTGTTTGTCTGCCAGAAATCACGATAACCTGCATTTTCTAATTCCTTTACCAAAGGAATTATCACCCATCTAATCAATCTAAATAAAAACAGGTATTCAATGCGCTTGAAGGAATATGGGGTCTTGCTCATTGATTTTTTAATCTCGGCGTGGCTTTTTAGCATTTCAATCAAATCTCTGTTATCGAAGTTATTTAATGATGACAGGAGCAATGTTATACTAGCTGCAACCTCCGCCTCGCCTTGTAATTTAAGCATGATTTTCATGCACCTCTTAATTTTTTGGCTGACCAACGGATAAAATTTAGCAGCAGACTCCATGTGAAAATCGGAAAAGAACTTATTCCCCGTCATTGAATTTAGAAAACAAATTAAATCAAGATTATAATTGATTGTTGTTTTTATTTGCATTTCTTTATTCCTCCGAAAATATAAAATCGTTACGCCAATCACAGCAAGCTAAAGCAATGCGAAAAATGATTGTACTGCTGAATATTGTACCATAGCCAATGCCGAAATTCCACAGTAAAATCGCCGTTCGCCCAAAAAAGTGCGGCAGGAAAACGGTGGTGGGTAAAGCAAACTGCGGCGGGGAACAGGATTGATTTTATCCTGCTCCCGCTGTCGGTTGCATGGTGGGTGAAAATTCACCCTGTCTACCTATCCATGCCCTGTGTCCGTGTCGGCGATGTTCTTTGTGGTTCGTCTTGCATGAGTTGTTCCATGCTGCGTCGTATGGTTTCGGCACTCTTGATTTCATCTTTCAACGTGTAGAAATGTTCGCAAAGCCCGTACCGCTTTTTCAATAATTGCTGTTGCTCCGTCTGCCATTTCGTGATGGGTAACTCCGTTCTGCCATTCATCACAGCGGCAAAATAATCGCAGGCGGCTTCGTACTGCCCGATTGCATCGGCATGTTTTGCACGATAGGCTTCGTGCTTTTTGGCGGCGGCTTCATAGTCGGCGGTAGCTTTCTTTTTGGTGAATGGGTTTAAGCTATTGAGCGCGACGGTGTCCTTTTTCGGCGTGAGGTCTTTGTATTTTTTGTAGACTGCTTTGTGTGCTTTGTAATTCTCGTTATGCTCCAATTGTTTTATAATTTGGCGGTCTTTTTCGTTTAACTGCTCCAAAAATCCGTCAAACCATAACCGTGTTTCCACTTCCGCAAACCCGCTCGGCGTGTAGGGCGCGTAGACGATTTCTTCCTCGCCGTCCTCGCTGTAACCGCTCACAATCGGCTCTATCTTCGTTTTGGCGCGTGTGTGGTAGTATTGGCGGTAGAAGTCCATTTTGGCGTGGCTGGGGCGGCTGGAGTAGTCTGCATGGGCGGGGTGGGTCTTGACGATTTCATGCACCTTT
>WQSB01000130.1 GCA_009788085.1 Defluviitaleaceae bacterium | reverse complement strand
CGCTGCCGCCCTTTTGGCCAACACCCTTGGGCCACCCCCAAAATTTACATTTTGTTCATACGTTGTTTATATGCGAATGGTATTATATATTCAGGTTAAAATGGAGGTTGTTGTAGAATGCATGATTTTCTTTCGGACATTGATAAAATACAAGACGACATTGAAAAAGATTTGGCAGGGGTTTCCGCGATTCCCGAGGTTTTGGATGAGGCTTCCACACCCACGCCAAATTTTTTATTGATTGAGCCTCCTATAGAGGATATTTTTGATGCGCCGACGCCATTTGAGCCGCCTGTGCAAAGCTTTTACCGGGAGACGATTAAGGAAGAGCCCCGCAAATTGCAGCGTTCGTGGCTTGGAAAGGCTGTAGCGATTATATTAATATTCACCATCGGCACGGGGGCATTCGGATTTGGCCTTGGCGCGGGATGGGGCTTTTTGCGGGGGCGCGGGGATACAGGCACTGCTGTTGTTGGCAATCCTCCCGAGCCCGTGGCTTTGACTACCGCAAGCTATGTATTTGAAATGATGCATACCGAGGAAGTGGGCAGCATTGCGGATATTTTAGAGCTGCTTGTTCCGTCGGTGGTGGCGATTACAACCCACCGCGAGGAAGACCGCCGCCATGACTTTCGTCCGCCGCTTCCCCCCGTAAGCGTTGGGTCAGGCATTATTTTTGCCGAAAACGAAGAGAAAATCTTCATAGCCACCAGTTTTTATGTGGTAGCCGGTGGCGGCCAATTTGGCATAAGCATTACGGGCAGTCCGCCCATTTTGGCCCAGCCCTTCGGCAGGGACAATTATATTGAAATGGCGGTGCTTTCCATTTATAAGACACAGCTGATTGACGCGGGCATTGACTCGGTTGTGATTGCCTCCTTTGGGGATTCCGGCGAAATGCGCATCGGTGATGCGGTATTTGCCATCGGGAACGCCATGGATGACGGCATTTCCGTAACCGGCGGGGTAATCAGCGCGCCCCAGCGGGATATTACTTTGCCCGGCCGCCAGCATTCCGTAATGATTTTGCAAACCGACGCCGCCATAAATTACGGCAGTAGCGGCGGCCCTCTTATTAATACCCGGGGCGAAATCATCGGCATAAATATAAATCATGCCACGGCTTCGATTTTTGGCCCTTCTCCAGTGGAGGGCATGAGCTACAGCATCGCCTCGGTTGCGGCCGCCCCCATTTTATTTGAAATCATAACCGCACCCCCCACCCCGGGCATAGGCGTCCTGCCCCGCGAAGTTACCGAAGAGATGGCCATGCGCTTGGGCATTCCCGCCCTTGGCGTTTATGTTTTCGAGGCCGTAGAGGGCCGCGGCGCACATCTGGCCGGAATGCTTCCCGGCGATATAATTACAGGCCTCAACGGCCTGCCCATATTTGATATAGACCAGCTTCTGGACGCTATCCGCGCCAATGAAGTCGGTGATATCGTGGAAATTAACGTGATTCGCAACGGTACCGTCGCTCTCGTCTTTCATGTGGAGCTGAGCGCGCTGGTTATCATTTTTTAGCCAACCCGGATGAGAGAGAGAAAAATCATTTTAGTTATTCACGCAGACCAACCTGACTGCATTAAATTAGCAGAAACTCTTTCGGCGGCGGGGTATAAGGTCCCGGCCGCCGCCGGGTTTAGCGAGGCTGTCGCGTTGACGGCAGACCTGGTGATGTGCTGGGATTCCCTGCCGCTAGAGCGTTTGCACCGGCATTTTTTTTGTCCAATCATCGTGCTTTCGGGGATACGGGATGAAGATAGTGTTGCAAATGCTTTGGATTCCGGGGCAAGCGATTATTTGGTACAACCATTTGGCGGAGTGGAGCAGCTTGCGCGGATTCGTGCTGTTTTGCGGGATTCAGCCAAAAACGGAAGCGGAGCGGAGGACTTCAGCGTGGGTGGGTTGAGCATCAACTATCCCGGCCGAACCGTCCGCGCAGACGGACGCACGGTTCATCTTACGCCTATTGAGTTTCGCATTCTCGCGCTGCTGGCCGGTAATGTCGGCAAAGTGCTGACCCACGAGCAAATAATTAATGAAGTATGGGGGCCGCATAACAGCGACAACTTGGTGCTTCGGGTGAATATGGCAAATATTCGGCGCAAAATTGAGCCCACCCCCAGCGAGCCGCGTTATATTTTAACGGAGGCGGGTATTGGGTATCGAATGGCCGGAGAGTAGGAGAGCTTTATAATGGCATACTGGAATACTCGCGGGCTTAGGGGTAGCGCGTTTGAGGAAATGATTGACCTTACAAACAGGCTTTACAGCCAGCAGGGATTGGCAATTATTCAAAAAGTCCCAACCCCCATAACCCCCGTGGCCGTTGACAATAAGGCACACACAATTACCTCCGCTTATTTCGAAAAAAAAAGCACCGTGGATTTCATCGGTGTGGCGCAGGGCATTGCTATTTGCTTTGATGCAAAGGAAACCAGGCAGTTAAATCTTCCGCTTAGAAATATCCACGCCCATCAAATCGAATTTATGGAGAGCTTTCGCAAACAGCGGGGCGTAAGCTTTTTACTTGTGCATTTTCACTCCAAGGGCGAGATTTTTTTCATTCCCAGCGAGGAATTGGCAAGCTGCCACGCGGCCGCAGTCGCCGGCGGGCGTAAGTCCATCCCCTACTCCGCTTTTAACCCTGCGTACATAGTCAAAAATCAAAACGGATTCCCCGTTCATTATCTCGTGGCGGTAAACGCTTACCTATCGCACTGAGTGGCGGTATGCTTGGCGAGCTTGCCGGCCTCTTCAAAATCTCCTATTAACAGGTAGTCCGCAAGGTCACTAAGTGTTGCCCTGGTCTTCTTGGAGCAGGTTTTTTGCTTAAGTGCCTGAAGCGCGTCCCTTGCGGCATCTACGTTATAGGACCCGCAAGCCTCCCAAATGGTCAGCATCTGACTGCGCAAAAATTCCGGGTCTTCATCCGGCACGTCTTGTTGCTCTTCCCGGGGCTCAAGCTCCTTAATCACTTCTTGCAGACAGGCTAAAAATCGCGGCGTTACGGCCGTGATGGTTTGTATGTCCGCCCCGCGGCCGGCCATTTCCAAAGCTTCTGCGGTTTCGGAAAGACCGGCTCTGCCGATATTGTACAAAGCACTTTTCATGGCATGGGCTTGTATAATATATGCTTTGAGCTCCCCTGTGTCTAATTTCTGTTTTCCTGCAAGGGGCTCCAATATGCCAACGGCCTTTTTGGCGTCACGCAGAAAAAACTCAGGCAATGCGGCGTCCATTTCAGGATTTGAGAGATTAGCCTTTGCCATTCTAGCGTTTTTAATTACTTCCGGCGTCTGTTTGTCATAGATAAATTTTATAAGATGCCGGTCAAGATGGTTTATATCAATGGGTTTTGAGATAAATCCCGAAAATCCGTTGCTCATAAACATCGCCACCGAGTCGCTGAAAGCGTTGGCAGTCAGTGCAATAATGGGGTGCTTGTATCCCATACTGCGTATAATTTTTGTGGCTTCGACACCGTCCATTTCGGGCATCATGTGGTCCATGAAAATAATATCGTATACTTTACCTTCATCAATTTTTGAAATAGCCTGCTTTCCGCTTTCTACAGTTTCAACCGCAATCTTGTATGGCCTCAAAAACCCCTTGGCCACATACAAATTAGACTCAACATCGTCAACCACAAGCACGCGGCCGTAAGGCATGGGCTCACGCTCCAGCTTGGACGCCCTCTTTAGGGAGACCTGTGTATCTTTTAGATTTTGCAAGACTGCCGCTACTGAGCCCAAAATATCCCCGTCTTTCTTCTTGTGGGGCAAATACGCAGTGAAGGTGCTGCCTTTACCGGGCTCGCTTTCCACCGAAATATCTCCGCCCATCATATGGGTAAGCTTATGGGCGATGTTTAATCCCAGCCCACTGCCCTCTATGTAGCGGTTATTTTCCAAGTTAAACCGGACAAATTCACTGTCAAACAAGCTGCCTGTCTGCTCGTGGGTCATGCCCTGCCCGGTATCGCTTACCCGGGCAACCAATACTACCTCATCGGCGGCTTCGCCGGCCTCTATTCCAAAAGATAGGATTACCGTGCCTTCAATTGTATATTTAAAAGCATTGGTGAGCAGGTTGTTTAAGATTTGCTTTACACGAAGCTCATCGCCTATAAGATAGGCAGGTATATTTTCGTCCACGTTTAACGTAAACTCAATCCTTTTGCTGCCAATGTACATAAGGTTGAGCTGTACCGTATCTATAATCATGCTTGCTACTTCATAGGCGGCAGGTATAATTTCCATTTTGCCCGCTTCCACTTTGGAGAGGTCGAGTATATCGTTGATTATAGTAAGCAGTAAGTTGGACGAGTTGTAGACTCGCATAAAGGCGTCTTCGGTTTCCGGTGGATGGGTATCCTTTTGAAGCTGCAACTCGGTAATGCCCAGCACAACATTCATGGGCGTCCGGATTTCATGGCTCATATTAGAAAGGAATCTGGTTTTGGCTCTGTTGGCCGCTTGCTCCCTGTCCAGAGCGTCCTCAAGTTTGCTAAGCATATCCTTTTGTTCGCGCAAATCCCGTACATAGGCAATAACAACCTTTTTTTCACCAAGATTTACACGCTTAAGATGTACCTCACAGGGAATAAGATTTCGTCCGTCCATGGTTTGATGCATAAATTCAAAAATTGCATGTCCTGTCTCAAAGGCCAGCTTGAGCACCTGGGGCACCTTATCCCGCGTGGCAATGCCATCGGGCTGATACTCGGGGCAAAGGTCAAAAAGCCGGTCGATATAAACCTGCTTGTCGGTCAGCCCGAACAAGTCCGCGGCCACTTGGTTAGTTTCTATAACCTTGTAATTTTCGTCATAGATGGCACAAAGTATCGGCGAGGTGTCAAGCATCACCTTAAGTCTTTGCTCCATCATGCGGATGTTCTCTTGATTTTTATAAAATTCGCGCAAATCCCTGATAAAGGTTAGGACATGGTCTTCGCCGCGCCAGCTGATACGGGTTAAGGTGATGTCGCAGGGTATGAGTTCCCCGTCTAATGTCTGATGCACCCATTCAAAGCGGGCGTACCCTGTTTTAAGTGCCAGTGACTTCATGGCAATGCTTTTTTCTGTTGATGACCTTCCGTCAGGCTGGGTAGGCGGCGAAAGGTCGAAAAACCTATCAAAATATTCTTGTTTATCGCGCAGTCCAAACAGATTAACGGCCTCTTCATTGCATTCCTGCATTTCGAAATTTTTATTAAAAATATTAGAAACCAACGGCATGTTGTCGATAATGGTGCGCAAGCCTTCTTCTGCTGCGCGCAATTCCTCCAAACCTTTTGTAAGTGAGCTTTTCACATAGTATACGCAATTGCCATGATGATTTATGCCGTGAGCGATGGCCTCCGCCATATCACGGCAGGTTTTGTAACCGCAGGCGGCGCAGTCCACATGCTGGGCATTGTCAGTCAGCTTCACTAATTTTTCTTTGAATATTGCCTCAATTTCGGCATCGGTGACAACATGGGCACGGATGGTATCATCGGCTTCGTACTCACATATAAAATCTTCGATTCTAAGGTCTTTAAAAGTTTCGTTTAGGCGGGCAAGGCGGTCGGCCGGGTCAAGCAGCTTCTGTTGATTGTGGCCATTCAAGGTGTTGTATTTTTTCTTGCGCATTGCGATGGCTTGGTACGCAGCGGCATAACTATTGTCATTGCGAAACTCGGTACCCGTGCCGTAGCTGCAGCCTCTGTCGCAGTTAAGGATATCCACCAAGGCTGGTGTTGCCCCAGCCTGCTTGTTGTCCCGTGTGGCTAGAGAGCTAAGAAATTTATAAGCCTTACGCTCACCTTCAATCTGAATAATTGAGGCCTCGGGGCCCAGGTAATACTCAATATTTTCCCTAAGGCCTCCGGGCGCGGGGAAGAGTGACCCCATACCACAGCCGATTTCGTCTTCCACGCAGGGGTAGTCATGTAAGTTTACCCCTTGATTTTTGATGTGCTCCATGAGGGTTTTGAAGGTGATATTATGACGAATAAGACCAAGGCCCCTTTTTGACTCAATTTCCACCTTTTTGGCAACACAGGGGCTTAGGAGGGCAAATTCATCTTGAATTCCTTTGTATCGTCTAAGATAGATGGCGGTACACATCATAGGGCTTTGGATGGGAATAAGGTTGGGGAGGAGCTCCGGCATATGCTTTTCTATGTGGCGAACGATAGAAGGGCATGGCTGCGCAATATTGTCCTTAGCGGTATTGTTTTTGGATAAGTAATTAAGATAACCCCAAGTTGTGATATCGGCACCAAAACCTACAGGGTAAAAGCTTTTGACCCCAAGGCTTCTTAGATATCCCATTATGTATTTATGCTCATCCGGATAATTTAGGTAAAAAGCGGGCGCAATAAGAACGGAGAAGGTTTTGCCCTGTTCTAAATCAAATAAAAATTTCTCAAAATCATCCCTGTAATGCCTTACATCGTGGATGCAGGTATCAAGACATGTGCCACACAGGATGCATTCATTTTCATCCACGCACATTTTATAACTGCCGTCCTTGTCCATCACAGACACATTTGATTTTAGTATGGGGCATTCATGGATACATTTATTGCAGTCAATACAACTTTTTACTTCGGTATATATTAATCCCTTGTTATAATCTTCCAACTTAAGCAATCCAGTCATCCCCTTTATTTGCATATTGTTTCAGTGTATCGCAAAGCAAGCAAAGGTTCAACTGGTTTTCCGTGACAAAAATAAAAATACCGCCACCCCGGCCATTGCCCCGGAGGCGTTTATAATCATATCCCGAACGCTACAAACACGCCCGGGTATAAAATATTGGTGTAATTCATCAAAAGCTCCGTAGGCTGCCGAAATGCCCCAAGCCAGCGCGAAGAGGGATTTTTTATTTTTTACATGGTATTTAAGCGCGTTGACAACGCAAAAACCCAACACAAAATAAACCGTAAAATGAGCGGTTTTGCGAACAAGAAAATTCATTGTATCCGGGTCAAGGGGGATGATATTGCGCGCCAGCTCGGCAATACTCATGCTGGCGTTGCCGGAGTGCTCACCCGGTATTGATGAGGAAAGGGCAATCCCCGCCGCCGTAAGTACGGACATTATCGGCCAAAAAAACTTCATAAATTATTCCATGCCTCCTTCGTAAGTGAAAACGGTTGGTACAGATTTGGAGCCAGCCTATTATACCCCACGCCCCCGCCGCTTGCAAATTCTGGTTAATTTGCTATACTCGCGATGTACTCGCAATAAACGGAGGTCGGGCGGATGCGAATAATCGTGGGGCTGGGCAATCCCGGCGACACATACAAAGGCACGCGGCACAACGTGGGCTTCGAAACAATCAGCAAGCTTTCCTATGATTTTGACATCTCAATGAAAAACAACCGCCGGTTCCGCGCTTACACAGGCGAGGGGCGCATAGGGCTTGAAAGCGTGATGCTGGTAAAACCCATGACCTACATGAACCTCAGCGGAGAAGCGATTAGTGCGGTTTTGCAGTTTTATAAACTACCCCCATGGTCAATAATTGTCGTGTATGACGACGTTTCCTTGCCGGTGGGGGAAATTCGTGTGCGCGAAAAAGGCGGCGCGAACGGCCAGAAGGGTATGATAAACACCATCGCCCAACTTGGCACGGAGGAATTCCCCCGGGTGCGCATAGGCATCGGCGACAAGCCCCCAAGCTGGACGCTTTCGGACTATGTGCTAAGCCGCTTTCTGCGCGAGGAATGGGATGACATGATAAAGGGCATTACAAAAGCCGGCGACGCGGTGCAGCTTATATTAAAGGAAGGCACTGCGGCGGCAATGAATGTGTTTAATAAGCGGATTCCAAAAGAACCGCCGCCCGCAGAGTCCCCGTTAAAACCGGAGGAAGCGCAATGAACGCTCACGCTTTGCTGTCCCCACTGGAAAATTCCGATGAATTTACGCAAATAAAAGACTTGGTATCAGGTCAAAAAAATAATCCGCGCACCATATGGGTGAACGGATTGGTTGACGCGCAAAAATGGCATTTCGCCGCGGGACTTTTAATGCCGGGGACATGCGGAGAAGGCCAAGCGCACGACTCGAAGCCGGATACTGTTTCCGGAGCGGTTTCCGGTGTGGCCGCTCATCCAAGTCGCCCCGCGCTAATCATCGCCTCGTCGGAGCTGAAAGCCAAGGCAATCTATGAGGATATATACTATTTTTTTCGGGAAAACTGTCACATCTATCCCAGCCGGGACTTGATTTTCTATGCCGCAGACGTTAAAAGCCCGGATATAACCCGCCAACGCCTCCGCGTTTTGGACAAGCTCCGCGCCGACGCGGAAGCCACGCAACAGACCGCTGCACCGCAGGCCGCCGCCCCGATAATACTACTCTCCGCCGAGGCTTTGCTTGACCGTATGACTCCGCCGGAAACCTTTCACCGATACCGCCTGAGCCTCTCCGTAGGCGATATCGCCGCCCCCGAAGACATCATGCGAAAGCTGGTACAAATGGGCTATGACCGTAGCAGTCTGGCCGAGGGCCCCGGTCAATTCGCCCTGCGCGGCGGAATCCTTGACATCTACCCGGCGGTGGGAAGCTATCAACTTGCAGGGCAGAGCCCCCATATAGCCGCGCAAAGCGCGGCTCCGCAGCAATGCACCGGGAAGAAGCCCGGCGGCCCGGAGGGCCGGTTTCGCGAAGCGAAACTGCTGAGTAGCGAGGAAGCGGAGGCGGGATTCATTCCCGCCGGAGTGGCGGGGGTTTGGGGGCA
>WQSB01000129.1 GCA_009788085.1 Defluviitaleaceae bacterium | reverse complement strand
GGAGTTGCATTGCCAATATACCGTCTTGGGCATACAAGATTTGCCCCAAATCCTCTGTATGCTCGTCAATGTCAATCCTAAAAGTAATGTCAAATTCAAACTGCTCATCGTCAATATTTTCCAAAGGGGTTATAACATTACGCAATACATTGTAATTTGCAAACCATGTAATGCAGACCGTAACCAAAAATAACGCAACGGCTGTAATAATGGTTATTTTTAATCTGAGCGATATTTTATTCCACATAATAACCATGCCCCCTTGCGTTTTTAATAAAGCCTTCGGGTAGCTTTTTTCTCAATTCACTTAACCGCACCTTTAAGGAATTAAAAGAATCTTCGCTATCGCTTTCCCATATATGCTCAATCAGTTCGGCGGCGGGTATGGTTTTGCCTTTGCGTAAAAGCAAATATTCAATAATGCTGTATTCTTTTTTGTTGAGATTGATTTCTTCGTCAGCCACAAAAACTTTTTTTGCCGCTGTGTCTACCTTTACAGTTCCAAATTCGATAATCGAATCGGAAGTTTTAAAATTTCGCCGTAGCAATGCTCTTACTCTTGCTTCAAGTTCCCCAAAATGAAAAGGCTTTGCAAGATAATCATTTGCACCCTCATCAAGCCCGATTATTTTGTCCTTGACTTCATTCCGAGCGGAAAGGATTATGATAGGGATTTCTTTATTATCAGCACGGACTTCTTTCAAAACTTCCATACCGCTTAATTTAGGAAGATTCAAGTCAAGCACGATAAGGGCATAAGTATTTGAAAAAAATAGGTCTAATGCTTCCTCGCCATTAAAAGCGGAATCTACTGTATACCCATGCTTGCTGAAACCTTTATATAAAGCTGTTTGCAATGCTTGTTCATCTTCTACTATAAGCAATTTCATATTCCGCTCACCTCCGTTTGTTTAATAGCATAGCAAGGTAAAGGTTACGAGAAGGTTACATCTTCACATTAATCACTTAGTCTTTTCATTTTTTTGCATACTCTCCCAAACTATTCTAATATAGATACGGGGGCGTATTCAATCTTGAATTTCTATGAAGTGTAAAGGCTTGCACATTCTCTAACCGATTTGGGTTTCAGCCTGCGACCTATAGTAGAATCCATGATGAAGTGGGGAGAAGAATATAAAGAGAAAATATATCAAAACATTTAAAGCAATAATATAGCGTTTTCAGTTGAAAACGGTGAAGCCGAGCGCGTGCCGCGACTGCGTCGGCGGCGTTTTTGTGCGATGACTGAGTCCATTTTCAACGGAAACGTCTATAATTGTGCAAGCATAGGCTTGGTAACGCTAAAGCGCACCCACGCCATCAACCGCTACCCCCACTCTGTCAACAGGCCCTAGTTTTCTCAAGCCCCTTGGTAGTAAATGAGCCATTGTAGCTGTCAATATGACATGCTATAATCGCAAACAAACAATTCTGTTGAAATGGGAGGCTTGGCAATGGACGAGCATGATATCAAAGTCGAGCAAACCCCATATGAAACAGGGCCGGTAGAAAGCTTAAGCGAGGCACTGTACGCTTTTGTAGAAGCGTATGACAAGTTGCAAGCAGCCATAGGTCAGGACGCGGAGTGCGACTTCGCGCATTTTCGCGACCTTCTGAAGCTGACCATGAACAGACCGATAATCGTGACGGATGAAAACCGCCCGCCCCTAAGCCTGTATGAAATTGGTGTGCTGTATTTTCCCGACACGGGCAAATATTCGGCGCGCAAGAGCAAGCTGGAAAAAGCCCTGCGCCAGCGCGGGGACGACATACGGGCATTGTTTGTCCAACAAGACGGGCTTCTGCCCCGGTTATGCGAAATTCTTCCCGCATTTTTGGAGGAAGAGCTTCCAAGCGAAGTTTTTTCGGCGTCAATGAGATTCTTAAACGAATGCAGAAGGCTGACGGCAATGTGGTCTTAAAAAATTTTGGAAGTGAGCGCGTTGGTGAGTGGTGAAGCTCCGAACTTGGGAAGCGGGGAACTGCAAGCGTGTATAGCGAATGCGGGCGATTAGAGCCGAACGGAAAGGTTAGTGCCATCGTTGGGCTGCGGAGCAGACCGATACAGACGGAGAGGATGTTCTTCATGATTCATATAGCCGAGGGTTGGCGTGACTATGTGCTTTTGGATGCGGGCGATGGCGAAAAGCTGGAGATATGGGGCAAAGTGAAGGTAGTGCGGCCGGACCCACAAGCGTTTTGGCCGCGTTCTTATGTGTGGGAGAAGCCGGACATGCGCTACCACCGGAGCAAGGCCGGTGGCGGCACATGGGAGATTTTGGGCAAAAATGTTCCGCAAGCATGGAAAATCGGCTATGACTTGGCCGGGGGCGAGACCCTGCGCTTTCATGTGCGACCGACGGGCTTTAAACATATGGGGCTTTTTCCGGAGCAGGCGGTCAACTGGCGATGGATGGCGGAAAAGATACGCGGCGCGAGGGCGCAGGGCCGTCCCGTGAAAGTGCTTAATCTCTTTGCGTACACGGGAGGCGCGACGCTGGCCTGCCTAAAGGCCGGGGCGGAAGTCACCCATGTGGACGCCGCAAAGGGCATGAACCAACAGGCCCGCGACAATATCGCACTGTCGGGGCTTTCTGCGGAGCGACACCGTGTTCTCACCGATGACGTACTGAAATTTGTGCGGCGGGAAGCCCGGCGCGGCAATATGTATGATGGAATAATTATGGACCCGCCGGTTTTTGGTCGTGGGCCCGGCGGTGAAATGTGGAAGCTGGAGGAGAAGCTTTTTGAGCTTGTGAAAGCCTGCGCGCTGCTTCTTTCGCCCGAGCCGCTGTTTATGCAAATAAACACATATACGGCCGGGTTCTCCCCGGCCGCATACGGTAATATTTTGAATTTAATTGTCCCCCCTAGAGATGTTACTGTTGGCGAAATCGGCTTGGCCGCCGAGTCCGGTATTGTGCTTCCATGCGGTATGTATGCTAGGTGGGAAGCATAGAGTGCCATTCATCTGCCATTTCCAGCAATACCACGGGGGGCACCGAGCCTTGGGCAAAGGCTTCCGCCATAGCCATTGCCTCTTCGTGGTTTTCGGTCATCGCGGGGGTCTCCTCCCTTTCAACCAGCACTCCGTCGGGGGTGCTTTTGTCTACCCTCAGGCTGTAAAACTGCCCGTCGTGGTTCTCCACAAAATACTCTAATACCCATTCTGTGCCGCAATCCGTAAGGATGCTGGCCTTGGCAACAAACTCTACTTGCATAGGATCTGTCCCTTCATTTTAGGTTGTCCTATCTTACCACTATATGAATCTTAACGCAAGTACTATTTGAGCTTTTGGGTAAAAAATTTTTTATAAAAAAAGACCGTCTCCTTGGAGGCAGTCCTCTTTTATTTCCCTATAAAACAACCGCTGTCTCCAGCAATCCTTTCTGATGCTCCTTCGGGGTAAGCGTGCCGGGCGGGAATAGCTCACGTACTTCGTCGCCGGTGACGCGCTCCTTTTCCATCAGGAGTTCTACTATTTTATGCATTACGTCCATGTGCAGCTCGATTATGCGAAGGGCTTCGTTGTAGGAGTCTTCGACGATGCGTTTGATTTCCATGTCTATCTGGTCGGCTATTTGTTCACCGTAGTTGCGGGTGTGGGCGAAGTCCCGGCCCAGGAAGACTTCCTCGTTCTCGCTACCGAATTGAATCGGCCCGAGGGTTTCGCTCATGCCGAACTTTACTACCATGTTGCGGGCCATGGTTGTAGCGCGTTCGATATCGTTGGCAGCTCCTGTGGTGATATCCTTGAGGACAAGGGCCTCGGCGGCCCGCCCACCCAGCAAGGAGATGATGAACTGCTCCATAAATTTTTTGCCCATGTAGGCACGGTCTTCCCCCGGCAAAGGCATTACATAACCTCCGGCGCGGCCGGTAGGGATTACGGAAACCATATAAGTGGCGTCCAGGTCGGGCAGAACCTCGTGGCAAATGGCGTGGCCCGCCTCGTGATAGGCTGTGACACGACGGTCTTTTTCGGTGATGACACGGCTCTTTTTCTCCGTGCCGATGCCTACCTTTATAAATGCCTTGCGGATGGATTCCATATCGATTTTTGTTTTGTTGGCACGGGCAGCCAAAAGCGCGGATTCGTTCATCAGGTTCTCCAGGTCGGCGGGGGTGAATCCGGCGGTGGTTTGCGCCACGATTTTCAACGAAACGTCGGAGGCCAGCTGCTTGCCCTCGGTGTGAACCTTCAGCACGGCCTCGCGGCCCTTTACGTCGGGTGGGTTTACCGTGATACGCCTATCAAAGCGGCCGGGGCGCAGCAATGCCGGGTCAAGAATATCCGGGCGGTTGGTTGCCGCCAGCACAATTACCCCCTCGTTTATGCCAAAGCCGTCCATTTCCACCAAAAGCTGGTTGAGGGTCTGCTCGCGCTCGTCGTGGCCGCCGCCGAGGCCCGCGCCGCGCCGCCGCCCCACGGCGTCAATTTCGTCTATGATTACGATGCTGGCCGGGTTGCGTTTGGCTTGCTCGAATAAATCCCGCACCCTGGACGCTCCCACACCAACAAACATCTCTACAAAGTCCGAGCCGGATATACTGTAAAACGGCACGTTGGCCTCACCGGCCACGGCCCGGGCAAGATATGTCTTTCCCGTTCCGGGAGGGCCCACCAGCAATATTCCCCGGGGAATTCTCGCGCCTATTTCCCTGTACTTTTCCGGGGCTTTCAGGAAATCCACGATTTCGGCCATTTCTTCTTTTTCCTCTTCAAGGCCGGCCACTTGGTCAAAGGTCACCTTGCGTTTGTCCTGCAAAGTTACGCGGGCGCGACTTTTGCCAAAATTCATTGCGCCGCGGCCGCCTCCGCCACCTTGGGCCTGGGACATCACAAAGAAAATTATTATCATGAATACGCCGGATATCAAAAGAATCGGCAGCATCTGCGTAAACCAGCCCGGCCTTGGCGGCGGCTGCTTATTTACCACCGGCGCGACGCTTGGGTCCAGTGCTTCCAGATGCTGTATGAAGACATCAATGCTGGCAATATGCACGGTCCGGATGCGTCCGTCATAAAGGGCCACTTCGGCGGTCCCCACGTTTTGGACGTCGTTGCTGGGGGTGATGGTCAGGCGGTGAACCTGGCCGCTTGTCAAATCCTGCATCATTTGCGAATAGGTATAAACCTCCTGCGGCGCGGGTGGCGCGGCAAGCCGCATCACCAAAATCGCAAAGAGGATTATCATAAATATCAGCAGCCACAGGCTAATGCTTTTTGCGTGTTTTTGTTGCATCTAGCACCTCAATTTTCGAATTTCATAATTCCTATATATGAAAGATTACGGTATTTTTGGGCGTAATCCAGCCCGTAGCCCAACACGAAGCAGCTGGGGATTGTAAAACACAGATAGTCAATATGCAGGCCCTCGGCCTCGCGATGAGCGGGCTTGTCCATAAGGGCACACAGCTTCAGCGACGCCACGCCTTGCTCCAGAAGGTATTTTTTCATCATAGCCACAGAATTGCCCGTATCTATAATATCCTCCACGAGTATTACATGCCGTCCCGCAAGGCTCGTGCTTGGGGTGTATTCCATCGTTACCGTTCCAGTGGAGGAGGTCCCGCCGTCGTAGCTAGACACTTTTATAAAGTCGATTTCTAAAATCAGGGGGATTTCCCGTATTAGGTCGGACAAAAAGTGAACCGCGCCTTTTAGTGTCCCCAGCAGCACCACGTCTTTGCCCGCGTAGTCTTTTGTAATTTCCTTGGCGACTTCCTTTATCCGCGCGGCAATTTCTGCCGCGCTAAAAAGCACTTCAACATTTTCGCCCTTTGCCATTTCATACATTCAGCTTCACTCCCATACTGTTACCCATATTAATTCGCCCGGGTTTGTGCCGGGCTTATATTTCTCACTTACACGGTCAATGTCTATTATCCAAAGAATATCGCTCCCCGATGCCAAGAGCGGAACGCTGTCCCGCAAAGAAGCGGGAATTTTTGCGTCGGTGAAATAATCCTGCAATTTTTTTGTGAACCGGTGCGTGGCATTGCCAAGCACAATGCTGTCCCCTGGGCGGCGTGTTCGGATATAAGAATTGTTCATGTCTACCATATCATATTTGAAAGCTTTCGTACAGTAAAGAATAGGCATTTTTGAATCAGGCGGATGAGCAAAGTCGGGGGGGACACTGGTTAGGGTTAGAGTTTTGCCGATTTCGGGTATATATATTGAAGAGTCTGGTTTTAACAGGTGGCAAAAGCCGCAAC
This sequence comes from Defluviitaleaceae bacterium, assembly GCA_009788085.1. GTDB lineage: Bacteria > Bacillota > Clostridia > Lachnospirales > WQUN01 > WRAH01. The sequence continues at coordinate 2,520 of WQSB01000129.1, read as the reverse complement.
CCTTTGCCGCACTTTCCGCCGAGGGGCTGGCTTTTTTGGCTGCGGCAAAATTCAATTTACTATATTCCTTTTTCACAACCAGCCCGGGAATGTGAACCTCACGCCCGGAATGCCCCTTCGCAAGGGACAGGACGGCCATTACATGGGCAGAGGAAATATCGGCTAGATGACGGTGTCCGGCCAGAATGGAGCCTCCGCTGTGAAGGCCCGCGCCCGCGCCTTTTGCCTGTGCAATCGCAAGGCGAATAACCCGCCGGGATATGGCCTCCGGAAGTTCAACAAGTCCTGTAGAATCCAGGCTTAAAAAACCTTTGTCCAAATCATCTAAAATCTTTTTTGCGGTGGCTTCCAAAAAATCCTCATCGGCTTTAAGCCATGCGGCATTCCGTGCGATGGTTACGGCAACATTTGAGTTTGCATGGGCTTGCAGCATAGGGATTATTTCATGGCGAATCCGGTTTCTGGCGTATTCCTGGGAAGAATTGCTGGAGTCTGTCACATAGGGGGCTTTGGCATCGCGAAGGTATTTTTCTATTTCCAAGCGCGGAGTCTCAATTAGCGGGCGCACAATGTTGCCGTTTACCGGCGGGATTCCGCACAGGCCACGCAGGCCGCTTCCCCTACACAGGTTCATTAAAACAGTCTCGGCATTGTCGTCCTGATGGTGACCTACGGCTATTTTTTGCGCATTAAAATTAACCCGCGCTTCTTCCATAAAAGAATAACGCAGAATCCGCCCTGCTTCTTCTATGCCCAATTTTTTTTCGGCGGCAAAAGTTTTCACATCGGCTTGATAGATTTTTAGCGGGAGATTTAGTCCGGCACACAGCTCGCTTGCGAATTTTTCATCCCCCACGGACTCTTCCCCACGAAGATTATGATTCACATGCACGGGAATGATTTCGCCAAGCTCTAATTCCTCACTTAATGCCAGCAGCACCCGCAACAATGCAACAGAATCCGCCCCGCCGGACAGCCCCACGATTATGCCATCCCCGGGGGTGAACATTTTATGCTTTGCAATTGTGGCTTTTATAGATTGCATGAATCCACCCCTCTTATTGCATCAATGGCATATAACGGAAGATTCATCAGACCGTCATCTTTTTTGTAATCCGCCATGGAGGAACGCACGGCTATCGCCGGGGTATATTTCTGCCTAAACACCTTTAGGCTTTTGGCTTGCAGATTCACCTCGGCTTTGACCTCCAGCGGGATAATATCGTCCCCGGTGTCCAGCAAAAAATCGATTTCCGCGCTGTTGCGCTCGTTTGTCCAGTAATAGGGCTTTATTTTTTTGATAGTTTTAAGCTGCTGTAGAACGTATTGCTCGGTCAGTGCGCCATTGAATTCCCGAAAAAGGTCATTGCCGTCCAGCAAAATGCGCTGTCGCAGCCTTGTCATACACGATAGTAGTCCCACATCCACCAGAAAAAGCTTGAATGCCTTAAAATCCTCATATGCTTTCAGCGGCAGATTCGGCGCGGTTGCGCGATGCACCTTATGCACAAGGCCGCAGTCCGCAAGCCACAATAACGCCATCTCGTAATCCTTTGCCCTTGCGCCGCCCTTAATCACGCCGTAGATGAATTTTTTATTTTCCTTGATTAGCTGCGCGGGAATACTGTTCCACAACATGCGGATTCGCGGCACGACTTCATGGGGGGCGTGCTTGGAAAAATCCTGCTCATAGGCCGCCAATATCCGCTCCTGAATTTCCCGCGCCTCGTTAAAATCCCTGTTTTGGGAAAAATGCAAAACGACTTCCGGCATCCCACCTACATAGTAATACTGCTTTAGCAAATCAATGTAGTCCAGCTTAAATGTAGTAATCATGGGAAAATCCCCGGCGGTTATTAATTCCGCAAACTGCCCCTTACCCATCGCTTGAAGAAATTCCAAGTAGGACAGCGGGTGCAAATCCAAGAAATCAACCTTGCCAACCGGGAAAGACGTGCCTTGATGCATCGCAACGCCAAGTAGGCTGCCCGCGCATATAATCTGATACTGCGGGGCCTCTTCATTAAAGTATTTTAGAGCCGTAAGTGCCTTGGGCGTCTCCTGAATTTCATCGAAAATAAGCAGCGTATTGGCCGGGTCGATTTTATGCCCGGCGTATAATTCCAGCCCCGTTATAACACGCTCGGGCTTTAAATCAGCGGAAAACAATTCTTTCATCTGCCGATTGTTGTCAAAATTGATATAAACGGCGGCTTGATAGGCTTCCGCACCAAAGGCTTTCATTAGCCATGTCTTGCCCACCTGCCTCGCCCCGCGAATAATAAGAGGCTTGCGGTTGTTTTGGCTTTTCCATCGGTATAAGTCTTCCATTGCCATGCGATACATAGGCAACACCCCTTGTCTCTTTCTTACCGCGGCGCAAGTGCGATGGTCGCCATGGGAGGCGCGGGGAGTGGGCGTGCTAACGCTTGTCATGGGATGATTGAACCGGCTTGGGAAGTGCCTGTGCAGGTCTTGCTTTACAGCAAGCCCTGCGGTAGCACTATCCCTCGCACGTCT
>WQSB01000128.1 GCA_009788085.1 Defluviitaleaceae bacterium | reverse complement strand
TGGCATTGTTTGTGGCGGAGGGTAAGGGATTCGAACCCTTGTGAGATTGCTCTCAAACGGTTTTCAAGACCGCCCCGTTATGACCACTTCGGTAACCCTCCGAGTGTGTGAAGCATAAAATGTGAATTTTAGCTGACGTTATTATACCTCAAGGTCTTATCCTTTCGCAACATCTCTCTTAAGCACAAAATTCACGCAAACCATAACGGCCATCATTATGGCACATATAATGTAAGCGTTGGTGAAGCTACCTGTGGCGTCGTAAAAATAGTTGGCGATAACGGGTGTTATGACGCCGGAAAGCCCCCACGCCAGGAACAAAATTCCGTAATTGATGCCAAAGTTTTTAAGGCCGTACAGGTCGGCGCACAGGGCGGGCATAACGCTTAAAAGGGCCCCGAAGCAAAAGCCCACGATGATTAGGCCAAGAATCAATGCTGGAAGATTTTGATAAAAAGCAAATGCGGCCATGTTAATTAGTTGCAGTCCTAGAATTACGAATAGGGAGTTTATTCTACCGATTTTGTCGGACATAATGCCGCCGAACACGCGTCCCGCTGTGTTCATTAGGGCCAGAAAAGCAACCAGGCCAGCAAGGATAGCCGCGTCAGAAATATTTGCCTGTGACCGGGCGATTCTTGTCAGATTGCCGATAACCATAAGTCCCACCGAGGATGTCAGTACAAAGATAACGAACATCATATAAAATCGCCCTGTTTTGAGCATTTGTGTCCATTCAAAGTTGACGGAGGGGGCGGCTTTTGTTGTGGCTTTGATTTTGTCAGGTGCCGGGGGCGTGTAGTCAGGGGGCGGATTCGTGATTAGCTGGGCGATAGCCGTTGTAACAATAAGGTTGAACATACCCAGAATGATAAAGGTTCTTTCGATGCCGAAGTTGTCGAGCAGAGCGGAGGCGAGGGGAGCGATGCCCACGGCGGAAAGGCCGAACCCGCCTACGATAAGGCCGCTGACCAAGCCCTTTTTGCCGGGATGAAACCATTTCAGTGCGGGTGCGGTGACGCAGGCATAGCCAAAGCCCATGCCCGTAGAGGCCAAAACACCAAAGCTTAAAACAATGCCTATTACAGAGTTGCCAACAAACCCCGCTGCTATAAGCCCCAGACCCATCAAAATGCCGCCCGCCGTAACCACTTTGCGCGGGCCGATTTTGTCTTGAATGCGTCCGCCTATAAGCATGGCCGTGGCAAATGTTACTATGGCGATGGAATAGGGCAACCCGGCCTGGCTTACGCTCCAGCCGAAACCTCCCTCCTCCAAGGGGGCGGTCAGGTGAGATGTCAGCACGCTCCAAGCGTAAAGCACACCAATTGACAGATTAAAAAGTATACAGGCTACAAGCACTATGTTAGCCTTTTTGTTTAAGTTTTCCATACTAATTTCACCTTGAAGACTTCTTTAATTTTATAGACGATTCCGTTGAAATCGCTATAATTGCATCATCCTTGGGTACGGCGGGTAGTTTATACTTGTGTGCTGGCTGTGTCAAGCCGGGGCGGGCTTTCCGTGGGGCTTTGCTTTAATTTGCAAATTGCCGCCCGTTACAGTCAGGCGACAGGTCCCGCCGGCGGAAAGCTTGCCGAAGAGGACTTCCCGGGTCAGAAGCTTTTTTACGTCGTTTTCTACGAAACGGATAATCTCCCGCGCACCGTAGGTTTCGGAAAGGCCTTTTTGGGCGATAAACTCTAGGGCGGTTTTTGTGGGGGAGAGTGTTACGTTTCGGGCTTTTAATTTGGCTGCCAGCTTGTCCAGGGATTTTTCGGCGATTCGGAGGGCCATTTTTTTGTTCACGGCCCTGAAGCGGATTATGGCGTCCAGGCGGTTGCGGAATTCCGGGCTGAAAATCCGCTCTACGGCCTTTTCGGCGGCGGCTGCGTCCCGGGCGGAGTCAAAGCCGATTGTCTGGCGGGTGAGCTCCCGCGCCCCGGCGTTGGAGGTCATAATAATTATCACATTGCGGAAATCGGCCTTTTTGCCTGTGTTGTCAGTCAGCGAGCCATAGTCCAGAACTTGCAAAAGTACATTTAAAATGTCGGCATGGGCCTTTTCGATTTCATCCAGCAGAAGAACACAGTGGGGCGTGCGGCGGATGGCCTCCGTCAGTAGGCCGCCCTCCTCATAGCCCACATATCCCGGAGGCGCGCCGATTAAACGCGCCACGGCGTGCTTTTCTTGATACTCGCTCATGTCAAAGCGGGTGAGGGCGATGCCCAAAAGCTCGGCCAATTGCCGTGCCACCTCGGTTTTGCCCACCCCGGTGGGCCCCACAAAAAGCAGCTTTGCAACGGGCCGCTCCGGCTCGTTGAGGCCCGCCCGGGAGGAGTGAATCGCGTGAGTAATCGCCTCGATGGCTTCCTCCTGTCCGAAAACTCGGCCCGACAAATCCTCCGCCAAGGTTTTTAAGGCGGCGTTTTCGTCCGCGCTTACGCTTTTTTCCGGCACTTTCGCGGAGCGGGCAACTACCCGCTCGATGGCCGCTTCCGTTACGATATATGGCTTTTCCCCGTTAAGGCGCGTGAATACCCCCGCTTCGTCCATGGTGTCGATGGCCTTGTCGGGCAAAAACCTGTCGCTCATATGCTTAGTGCTTAGGCTTACGATTTGCAAAAGAATCTTTTCGGGGTATTTCACCCCGTGGAATTTCTCATAATGGGGCCGCAGCCCCTGCAAAATTTTTACGCACTCCTCTTGGGATGGCTCGTTGATATCAATTCTGGCGAAACGCCGCGCCAGTGCCCTGTCTTTCTCGAAATTTTTCTTGTATTCCTCATAAGTGGTAGAGCCGATAAAACGAATCTCCCCCCGGGACAGATAGGGCTTGATTATGCTTGTGGCGTCCATGCTTCCGCCGCTGACCGCGCCGGTGCCCACCACGCTGTGGATTTCGTCTATATAAATGATGGGATTTTTCAGCCCGGCCACGGCCTCCAACAGCTTCACCAGTCGCTCTTCGAAGTCGCCGCGATACCGTGTCCCTGCTACAAGCGCGCCCATGTCCAGCCGCAGAATATTCACGCCCTTAAGGGCTGTGGGCACGTTACCGGAGGCCACCCGCTGCGCCAATCCCTCGACTATGGCCGTTTTTCCCACGCCCGGGTCGCCAACGTGAACGGGATTATTCTTCAGCCGGCGGCACAATACCAGCTCCGTGCGCTCGAGAATATCCTCCCGCCCCACCAGAGGGTCAAGCTTCTTGGCCTTTGCCAGCTTTACAAGGTCTACCGTGTACGCATCCAGATGCGGATTTCCAGAGCTTTCCTGCGCAGCGTGTTTGCGGGGCTTGGCGGCCTGTTGGCCTTTGGCCCTTTGTTCTGCGGGAGGCTCCTTCTGGACTTTGTCAAAAATTACCTCTTTTTCCACGCCGTTTTTGGCAAGAATATATTGGGCATAGCTCTCGTTTAACATAAACATTGCGCACACAAAATCCGCGATAGATATCAGTCCTTGGCCTCTGCTTCGCGCACTCACCGACGACAAATTTACCATCTGGTTAAATGCAAAGCTCTCCATTGGTGAATCCGTCACCTTTTTCGGAATCTTTTCCTCAAAGAATAACGCCAGATCCTCCGCGATATTTTTAAAATCCCCGCCCGCCGAGTTGATTAACTCCTTCCCGTCGTCAAACATCATCGCACAATATAAAAAATGCTCCGGCGTCAGGTATTCATGCCCATGTAGCTTCGCTTCGTTTACCGCAACAACGTATATCTGACTCACCAGATTATCCAGCCTCACGCTTCTACCTCCCGAATCGTCAACCTAAGCGGAAACCCGCGCTCTGCGGAACGCAAATCGGCCTGGGATTTCTTTGTAGCAGCAATGTCAAACACATACACTCCCGCAATTCCCTGCCCCTTCTCATGCACTTCCATCATCAGTGCCGCCGCGTCCGTCACCGACTTATGAAATATCTCCACAAGCACCTCCACCACGTACTCCATCGTCGTAATCTCATCATTGTGAATTAACACCGCATACATTCCAGGCGTCTTTAACTTCGTATCATTCTCAATAACCGTATTTGTTTTCGTCATAGATACCTCCGCACACAACTCCAAAACTCGCGTTTGATTTTACAACAGTACATCTGATACAATCAATAAAACTTTGATAAAAACTTAGAGGAGAGGTGTCGCCTTGAGCGAAGCCTACATGAAATATGTCCATACGATGCATTCGTTATTCGAAACGAAGTTTATGGAAGCGTATCGGGGCGCGAATGTGCGGAAGAGGAGAAGATTGCTGCCGTATTTGCAGGCTCTGCACCGGCGGTGGTATTACGCAACGCTGGTGGAGCACACGCCGTTTTCTCCGGCGAATCTGATGGAAGTGATTTGCCGGCATCACGAGGAAAGCGTGCAGTTATATCCGCAGGCGGTTTTGCGGACGCCCACGAAGGTTTCGAGTGTGGATGTGCGGATGCTTTTGTATACGGCGGAAGACCATCCCGTGTGCGGGGACATGCGCCGGCTTTTGGAGTATTGCACACCCCAGGTGGATTTATGCGAGGAAGAATGTTTTACGGATGTGCAGGCTTTGGAAGTGGCGGAGCTTTTGAGCCTAAACGACCCGCATTATGCGTCATTTTTGTTGGAGCTTGCGATGTGGATGAAGCTGCTGTCCAAAATGCCGTCGTTGTATATGCAAAGAATGCAGCCGAGCAAGCGTTGCGAAGAAATCCTGGGCCTGTCAAACAGGGAGCTTTTACAGGACATCGTAGAGGCCACAATAGGGATGACCGCATATGGTCTGAGGCATTCCATGCCCATTCCGGAGCATATTTTTTCAGAATCCTTTGTGCGGAATTTGTTGACCAAGCCGCTGGAAACGGATGAGATTTTCGCGCGGGTGTTCGAGGTGATGGGATATGAGCTGGAGGATTTGCTGGACATCAGCAACATGCCCGTCCCGGAGGGTGTTCCGCTGGAAAGCTTGGGATATGATATGGAGCTGCTTTCCGGAACATTTGTGATGGGCATAGTTTTAGACAGGTTCTTTTTTACGCCCTTCGGACATTTTTTAAAAATCATACGGCCTTTGTACGCATTGCCCTTCGACCTAGACGAGGAAATCGGCGAGTATATAAATGTATGTGAAGACCCGCAAGAGGCATTTGTAGCATTTTTCGCGCCATGCAGCAGCTATACACTAACGGATTTAGGACTAGAGGTTTTAAACGTCACGCCAACGAAGGAGAATTATTTCAACGCAGACGACCTGCCCTTTGGCACAATGAAGGACGCCATTTTCTCGGACGACCACGCCTTTGCCATCTTTGTGGAAATGGCAAGACAGCTGTCGCCCCTGGCTTTTGAGAGCCAGTGGAATATTGTGGATGAAATTTTCACGTTTCGTGTACGTTTGGAAGGGGCACCGTCGGTTTGGATGCATCTGCAAATGCCCGACAATATGACCCTGTGCCATTTATATGAAGAGCTGGCGCAAGCCTTTGGTCTAAAAGACAATGAGGAATTCAGCTTTTTCCATGACAAGGTAGAGAACCGCTTTGCCGAATATCCCTCCGCCAAGCGGGCAAACCGCGCAAAAAATCCCCGAAAGGCCGCCTGTCAGACCATTCTGTCTGAGCTGGATTTTGAGCACATGAAGTTTTTGATTCTGGCCGCATACAATCAGGCCGTGCCCTTCGCAGGCGAGGCCTCAACCGTGCGACTACAGATGGAGCTTCTTAGTATGACGCCTCCCGACCCTGACGAATTCTATCCCCGCATCAGCAGAATGAGCAAGGATATGAAAGTTCGTGCTGTCAGACGCCTCGAAGACGATTTTGAATTTCCTATGATGTAGAAAACGCGGATAGGCTTGTGGGGGGTATCCGGGCTCTCGGGAATGTGACGCGCTAACGCTTGTCGAGCGATGATTGAACCGGCTTGGGAAGTGCCTGTGCAGGTCTTGCTAATCTCACGACTACGCTAATCGCGCTTTCACATTCCCGAGCCCGGATAAATCCCCCGCACAAGCCCATCCGAACCGCTACATAGTAGAATATCTACCGCACATTTCTTGTAATTTATTATCGGACTTGTGAAATGTGTAATTATTTGGAGTGTCAGGTGCTTTTAGTATGACAAAACGTTCTTCGGGCGTTGCATCTGATGTGATGAAATAGTAAATTTCACAATTTTGTCCATACAGAGGTTTCATATAATCTTCTGGCAATAATTGAAATACGTCTAAAACCATACCCGGCTCAAATTCGTCATATTCGCCACTATCTAACATAGCTCTAATAAATGGGGTGCCTCCAAGCTCTTTATCCATTGTATCATAGGCACAACATCAGAGTCATGAGTAAGCAATGTAGATGATGATTTGGGGAAAGGGTTTTTTAATTGCAGAATCCAAGCCGAGTTAAAAACCCTTGTACCAAATCATCTGCCCATAAGTTGGAGGGAGTGCGATGTTTTTCTGTTGACAATGTTTTGCAATGTGTGTAAAATACATTTGTTCGATTAATTGTGTCGCAGCATAACGGGGAATTATTCCTTGCGAAGCTGCGAGGACTTTGGGGCAGGGCCCCGTCTATAGGAGGGATATCATGGACAAATCTGTTTTACATCAAGCCGCATTGCGCCACCCATCAAAAATAATGCAGCCCTATGATACTATCATGGGGCTACATGGCTTTGACGCCATCTGCGCCTTCACCGAACATTTGGGCGGGCTAACAGTTTACGTGCCCAGCATGAGGACAATTTTTGTCCGTTGCCTGGAGGCCGAGGTTCGCAACGACTTTAAAGGGTGCAACCTTGCCGCCCTTTCACGAAAGTACGGTTTTACGGAAAGGTATTTGCGCCGTATGCTTGGAAAGCCATAAAAAGAAGGCTGTCTCGCGAAGGGCGGCGAAGGGACGCACTACGCGCCCTGCGTATCCTCGGTGTCCGGTGGCGAGACACCCCCTCATTCACTTTACTCAGCGATGCCGATTACCAGCCCGACGGTTTTTAAATTGTCGGGCATTGTTATGTGTTTTGGGGCGAAGGATTTGTTTAGGGATTCCAGCAGAATCGCGCCCCTTTTTTGGTCAATTCGGAGGCGTTTGCAATAGGCTTCGCCGTCGTACACAAAGATGCCGACATTGTCGGGGTCTACCTTGGGCACGGCTTTTACGAAGACGATGTCGCCGTCGCAGATTTTGGGCTCCATGCTGTCGCCTTTTATTTTTACGCAAAAATCGGCTTTTTGGCTTACGGGGGTTGACGCGAAGCGCATTATCTCGAAGTCGATATCGCTGTCATCGGTAAGGTAGTTGCCAAGACCGGCACTGGCGCGCTGCTGATATACCTGGAGGGACACCCATTGCTCGTCGGGGGATTGTTTTACGGTGCGGGTGCTTAGAAAGTTTACACGTTCAATCTCTTTTTTGAGGATGAGGTCAACAATTTCACGTCCGTGGGCATCCAGCTGGCGGTATCCGGCTACGTGGTCGTGCTCTTCATCGTTTAGGATTGCGATTTCGTCGGCCTTTTTGCGGTTATCACTTACACCCAGAAGATAATCTATGCTTACGCCGTAATGACGTGCCAGAATCTGTAGGACTTCCGAGTTGGGCTCGCGAAAACCGGATTCATAATTTGCATAAGTGCTGTAGTTTAACGGCAGCATAGAAACCAAGTCCCGCTTGTTTAGGTTCTTTTCCCTTCGCAGCGTGCGTAATCGTTCAGCTATCATTAAAAAACCCCTTTCATTTGCGGCAACATATGTTCGTGCACGCTGAAAGCCTGATCCATAGCGATTTCAAGTATATTATAGGGGTTTTTATTTTGCAATATTTTTTGTGAAAAAATCTTAGGTTTCTTCACGCATAGAATCGAAAAATATTTCCGGCAGAGCTTGACCTAGGGCACAACCTGTGTGATAATTGCACATCGAACAAATGAGCCCGTAGGGAGGTCGAGGAACATATGTTTATAAATATCGAAGTTGAACGCCTGCGCCGTTATATGTCTAAGGCCGAAATGGCCGGCCGCCTTGCCGTCCCCGTTGATATCCTAAACGACTGGATTTTTGGCCGCCGCGCCATTCCCGCAAGCAAGCTGCGTGCCCTGTCGCAGCTCTTTGACGGGTGCAGTATTGACTACCTTCTGCGTTCGCGAAATGCAGGGGCATGAAAGGAGGTGAAGTATGTACACGCATGTGAGGGGCATTTTTATTGCCGCTTCCGGATTTGCCGCCAGTGTGCTGGCGCATGTTTTTGGTGGGCTTGATATGCTGCTTAGAACACTCTTGGTGTTTATGGCAATCGACATTATATCCGGCTTTGTTGTGGCGGCGGTCTTCAAGTGCTCCGATAAGACCGGGACAGGGCGGCTTTCCAGCCAAGCCGGACTGCAGGGCCTTGTCCGAAAAGGCGGCTGTCTTACCCTTGTGGCAATCGCCGTCCACTTGGATGCTCTTTTGGGCACAAACAGCCTTACCCGCGATGCCGTCATTATCGCGTTTTCCCTAAACGAACTGCTGAGTATTTTGGAAAACATGGGACGCATGGGAATTAAAATGCCCGCCCCGATTATCAATGCTATCGAAGCATTAAGCAAAAAACAATCGAATTAATTCACTATACAATTACACCCCGGTCTGCTTAATCTTAAGTAGACAGGGGATTTTTTATTTCACCGACACTGTTTCAAAAACTGCTATAGACGTTTCCGTTGAAAATGGGCTCAGTCATCGCGCAAAAACGCCGCCGACGCAGTCGCGGCACGCGCTCGACTTCACCGTTTTCAACTG
>WQSB01000127.1 GCA_009788085.1 Defluviitaleaceae bacterium | reverse complement strand
TCTTCTTTTTTAACGCTAAAAATTTCCTCATATACCGAGTTGACCCGCAAAATCTTCAAATCACGGTCTTTGCAGAACACTGTCGCCGGTATCGAATCAAATACCGTTTGCATAATGGCCGCTTCCATTTCCAGAGCCGAGGTGCGTTCTGAAACCAGCTCTTCAAGCCGGGCCTTTTCGCTGACCGAACGATTGTACAGTGTGGTCACCAAAATAATTAACAAAAGTAAAACAATTGCGCCGGCAGCCAGCAGTATTCCCAGCTGCAAAGAATCAATATGTAATACACCGGCTGCGTCCATAAGTCCCCCTAGACTTGTTTATTTGACGCTAAAATAATATCATACAACTGCACAGATGCGCAAATTTCTGTTTGGAGGTGCATCATGAATCAAGCTGACTTTGAAATAGGCCTAATCACAAAGCCGCAAGGCATTAAGGGCGAGCTGCGGGTGTTGCCCACGACTCATGACCCGTCCCGGTTTGAGCTGCTAATCGGACAAAGTGTGAAGGTTGACGGCACAACGTTGTCGCTAACAAGCGCGCGGCTGCAAAGGGGCATTGTAATTGTAAAATTTGCAGAAGTAAGCGACCGCAACGGCGCGGAGGCTCTAATCAGAAAAAAAATTCATATTCCGGCGGAGAAGGCATTGCCTTTGGGGGCGGACGAATACTATGTGCGCGACTTGGAGGGTTTGAGTGTTGAAACTGAGAGCGGAGAGCTTTTGGGAACTGTCGTTAAGGTGCTGCACACCGCGGCCAATGATGTTTATGTCGTAGAGTTAGAAGATGGCAAGCCTTTTATGATTCCCGCGATAAAGGACGTCATACGCGAGGTAGATATAAATAAAGGGAAAATGACCGTGCGGTTATTCGACGGCCTAAAGGAGCTTTTTGCATGACGGCAAGTGTGACCTTTCATGTGCTTACGCTTTTTCCGGAAATGATACGGGAAGCGGTAAGCTACAGTATTCTGGGGCGGGCGGTAAAAGCCGGAACGATTCGGGTAAACCCGGTAAACATTAGGGATTTCGCTGTCAACAAGCATGGGCAGGTTGACGACGCGCCCTATGGAGGCGGCGCGGGAATGGTTCTGATGGCCGCGCCGGTATGCGATGCTTATGAATATGTAAAAAAACAAATCCAGGCAAAGAGTCCGCCGGTGATTTACCTCTCGCCCCAAGGCCGCGTATTTAATCAGGCTGTAGCCCGGGAATTGGCCGGGGGCGAAAGCACGAACGCCAGAGCCGGTGAGATAATACTGCTGTGCGGCCATTACGAGGGCATCGACGAACGAATCATCGAAGAAATTGTTACCGACGAAATTTCCGTCGGAGACTATGTACTCACAGGGGGAGAGCCCGCCGCGCTGGTATTAATAGACGCGGTTTCGCGGCTGATTCCCGGTGTGCTGGGTAAGGAGGCGTCCCATCAGGACGAGAGCTTTAGCGGGGCAGGGGCGAATCTTTTGGAATATCCCCACTACACCCGTCCGGCGGTTTTTAGAGGGCGCGAAGTCCCGGAGATTTTACTGTCCGGCCACCATGCCCAAATAGAAAAATGGCGGCGGGAGCAATCGGTTGAGCGAACAAAGTCCAAAAGACCGGATTTGCTATAGCTTCACCAATGCCCACCGGCCGCGAGCGAATCGCGTAAACAGCATCACAAGCCTCGCGCCCTGGTCGAAAACAATGGCCACCCAAGCCCCGATAAGCCCCCAGCCCAGGGGATACGTGAGTAAGAATCCAAGCAGCGGGCGCATTATTCCCACGGTAAGAATCATGGTGAGGGCAACATATCGCGTATCTCCCGCGCCGCGCAGAGAGCCGCCCATTACCAGCTGTGTGGTTTGAATGGGCATAATAATCGCCAAAATCATAATCAGCATGGCCGAGGTGTTGATAATCTCGGTATTGTAATAGGCCGTAAAGAGCAGCGGGAAATGAAAGCGCGTGAGAATACATGCCACGCTCAAAATCGCCGCCACGCCAAAGGCCAGTCGCAGCCCGATTTTTCCGTACATCATGGAAAGGTCGGGCCTGTTTTTGCCTAAATTTTGCCCTACAAGGGAAGTGGTAGCAATGCCGATGCCGTCGGCGAAGGTAAAGCTTAGCACCATCAGCTGCATGGCAATCAAGTGCGCGGCAAAATCCTCCGTGCCCAGACGCGCCACAACCAGCGCGTAGGCAAAAAATCCAAACCTAAGGCCGACTTGCTCAACTCCCGCGCCGGAGGCCAGCTTGCCGATGCTCTTTAACATGCCGCGCTCGAACCGCCAATTATCATTAAACGACACACGCAGCATGGAATTCTTTTCCGTAACGGAGTGCAACGCCAGCGCGAAAGCCACAAAGGCCGCGATTACCGTAGACCATGCCGCGCCATCCACGCCCAAGGCCGGAAAGCCCAGCCGCCCTTCAATCAGCAAAAAATTCAGCGCGACGGAAAGAACCTTGGCTGTAACATTAACCTTCAGCGTAATTTTGGTATTGCCGCAAGCCCGCTGGGCGGCGCAAATGGTGCCCGTCATAATTTGAATCAACAATGCGAAGCTGGTTATGCGAAAATACGAGGCCGCCTCCTCCACGATATGGGCTTCGGCCCCCGCGAAAATCATCATCGGCCGCGACAAAGAAATCGCCACGACAGTCAATAACAGCCCCAAAAATATCTCCAGCACCAGCGCGTGGCGCAAGCATCTTCGTGCCGCGTCCATGTCCCCCGCGCCTTTATTCCTGGCGACAATCGCCGTAACCGCTGTGTTCAACGCAAAAAACGCCGAAAAAAACAGCATCCTCGGCTGGGTAGTAATTCCTACGGCTGCTACGGCTTGGTATCCCAGCCGCCCCACCATCACCATGTCAATCATGCCCATCAGCGCGAGGCTTACCATTTCCGCAACCGCCGGCAGCGCGATAAGCAACGTCGCCCAATACGCCTTGCGGCTGGGCGTTATTTCCCCACGGCGCGCCTCTGGCTTCACCATGTACTCCGTCGAAAGAAGCCGCCGTGCTATGTTTTTGATTATTTTAGACAGCTCCTTAAATCTCCCGGCGGCCTTCCAATGCGCGGGAAAGTGTTACTTCGTCAACGAATTCTAGGTCGCCGCCGACGGGTACGCCATGGGCGATGCGTGTGACCTTGATATCCAGTGGTTTCAGGATTTTTGCGATGTACAAGGCTGTGGCTTCGCCCTCCACGTTGGGATTTGTGGCGACGATGACTTCCTCGGAGGGGTTTTCTTGCAGGCGTTTTAACAACGCGGCAATTGTAAGGTCATTCGGGCCCACGCCATGCATGGGGGAAATCGCGCCGTGCAAAACGTGGTACAGGCCGTGGAATTCCCCGGTGCGCTCGTAGGCGGCCATGTCGCGAGGGTCTTCGACAACCATAATTTGCGTGGTGTCGCGCTTTACATTAGCGCAGATTCGGCACGGGTCGGAATCCGTCAGGTTGCAACAAATTGAACAATACCGCACGTTTCGTTTTGCCGACAAAATGGCCTCAGCTAGGGCTTCGGCCTTTTCCGTAGATAAATGGATAATATAAAAGGCGAGTCTTTGCGCAGTTTTGCCTCCTATTCCGGGTAATCGTGACAATTCCTCAATGAGCCTTGCAGTCGGCCCGCCGTAAATGTGCATTAAAACATTCCGGGCAGATTCACGCCGCCGGTTATTTTGGACATTTGGGAGCTGACCGATTCATCGATTTGACGAATGGCTTCGTTTACTGCGGAAATTACAAGGTCTTGAAGCATTTCCACGTCGTCGGGGTCCACGACTTCAGGGGAAATTTGTAAGCCGGTAAGCTGCTTTTCTCCGTTTATCGTTACTTTAATCGCGCCGCCGCCCGCAGAGACCTCCAGTGTCTTGCTGGCCAGCTCCTCCTGCATTTCCGCCATTTGCTTTTGCATCTTTTGGGCCTGCTTCATTAAGCTGTTCATGTTCATGCCGCCCGGCATTCCGCCGAATCCTTTTGGCATAAAAATCCTCCTCTACCATTCTTCGTCACTGACAACCGCTTGGCCGAAGCTTGCCCAATCGTTGGGCGTGTCGGCTTCAAGCAGTTTTTCGTTTGGCTGAATCCTTGGCTTTACTTCTTCGCGCTGCGCCTCAATGGGACGCATCGGTTCAACCGCCCCCTTATTGTATCCTTCCCGGACTTCAAAGGCAAGGTTTGGAGGGGTTGTCAGATTAAAACAATCTGCAAGGGCTTCACGGACAATGGTTTGCTTGCTTTTTATCAGCGTAATTGTGGCGTCGTTGTCGCAGATGATTTTTAACATGCCAGCCTCGGCCTCTACGCCGCAGCGTCCGCACCAAGAGCGTAAGGGCATAGGTAAGCTGCGGCAAAGCTTGCCCCAATCGGACACGATTTCGCCTAGTGCGTCGGAAGGTGCGGAGGGTTTCGAAGGGAGGGCGGTTTTATCGGCAGGCGGTGCGGATAGTTGGTTTTTTGACGGAGAAGCAACCGCGATTTCCCCTTGAGTAGGCGGCAACGTAGCTGGCATACACAGCTTCAACGCGCAGACTTCAAAGGCTGTGCGCATATGCGGTGCGAAGCGCATTTCCCTCAAGGTCTCCGAGAAAGCATTGATGCATTCCATCAGCCGCCCTCCGGGAATACTTTTGCTTTGAGCCTTTAGCCTCAAGGTCATTTCGGATGAGAAATCACCGGTTTCCGTCAAGCCAGCCACAAGCACGTCGCGGAAATGCCTCACCAAATCCGAGGCGAACTGGCTTACATCCCGCCCCTCGTCCATAGCCTGCGATATTATGCTCATAATCGCGCCGCTGTCGTTGTTGGCAAGGGCGTCGGTAAATTCGAACAGTATTGCTCTGTCCACCGCGCCCAGCATTTCGCGCACATTTAAAAGGCTGACGCCGCCGGAATCCATACTAAGGCTTTGGTCTAACAGGCTCAGCGCGTCGCGCATTGCCCCGTCCGAATGATAGGCAATATATTCCAAGGCCGAGTCTTCGAATTCCAAAGATTCCTCACGCAGATATCCCTTTAAAGTTTCCACGATATCCGCCGGGGATATCCGCCGGAAGTCGTATCTTTGGCAGCGCGACAATATCGTCGCCGGAATTTTCTGCGGGTCAGTCGTAGCCAAAATAAAGACAACGTGGGCCGGGGGCTCCTCTAGCGTTTTTAACAAGGCGTTAAACGCATTCGGTGAAAGCATATGCACCTCGTCCACTATATAAACCTTGTACCGTCCCTGGGTGGGCAGATATTTCACCTCGTCGCGCAGGTCGCGGATGTTATCGACGCCGTTGTTTGACGCCGCGTCGATTTCGGCCACATCCAAGCAGCGTTCCTTCAATATGCTTTCGCACAGCTCGCAGGTATTGCACGGTTCGGCCCCCGCCGGCGCAAGGCAGTTTATCGCCCGCGCTAGAATCTTCGCGGCCGAGGTTTTGCCTGTGCCCCGCGTCCCGCAGAATAAGTAGGCATGATTTATCTGCTTTGCCAGCAACTGATTCTCCAGCGTTCGGACAATGTGCGGCTGCCCCACTATTTCCCGGAATGCACGCGGCCTTTTTTTGCGGTATAATGCAGTATGTGGCATGAGTTCCCAACTCCTCTCGCAAGAAGTCTATTGTACACTGAATCTACTTGACGCGCAAAAGCGCGTCCCCGCAGCCCACGGAGCATTTAAATGGAGGTTTTTGCAAAATGGCATTTCCTTTTACACATTTAAACGTGGCGTTTCGAGTGCTTAAAAGCCGCCCGCTATCCGAAACCGACGCGGCACAGTTTTTGCTGGGGTCGGTCGCTCCGGACGCGATTCATTATCGGGCAGAATTTTTGGGCGCGGAAATGGCAAAAATCGGCGCGGCAAAAAAAATCACCCATCTGTGTCCGGTTAGCAACGAGCGTTGGGGGGAAGTAACCGATAACGACGGCTGGATAAATTGTGTAAAAAATTTCCTGGCAAGCAACCCTGGCCCGCTTTCCGCCGGGTACGCTGTCCACGTATTGACAGATATTCAAAATAACCGGACTCTCTGGCACAGCTTCCGCACAAATTATCCGGAGGAGGCCGCAAAGGGTTATACAAGCAGGTACTATGACGATTTAAGAGCCATCGAAATGCATTTATACAAAAGACTGACCGAAAGCCCTCACATAATGCGGCTTCTTGCCAAGGGCGTCCCGGATAAAATTCCCGGACTGACCCTGAAGGAAGAGCTTCGCGCCATTCAAAATAACCTTTTGCACGAGCATTTTAAAACAGCCGCTTCTTCGAGCTACACCTACGAATACAGCTTTATCTCGCCCGACGATATGCTGACTTTCATAGATGACGCAGTAAGCTTCTCCGCAGAAATCCTTATTAATACCAACTTGCCATCTAGAGGCGACTAGCCTGGGGCGATGCCGTCGGAATTTTTAGAGAGCGGGGAGTGGCCGCGCTAACGCTTGTCAGTGGATGATTACGCCGTCTCGGGCAGTGTCTGTGTTGGTCTGTAAGCAGCCCAACGGTGGCATTTGCCCTCGCTCGCCGCACTTGCCACTCCCCGCTCTCTAAAAATTCCGACGGCATCGCCCCAGGCTAGTCGCCTCTAGATGGCAAGTTGGTATAATAAACTTCCAAAGGAGCAATTTATATGAACTTGATTGCGGCAGTATCATCAGAATGGGGCATTGGTCGTGGCAACGATTTGCTTTTTCGAATAAGAGAAGACCACCTGCGGTTTAAGTCCTTGACAATCGGCAAGGTAGTGGTAATGGGACACAACACATTCAAATCTTTGCCAAAACAACAACCCCTAGTTGACCGGGCGAACATCGTGTTATCACGTGACGAATCCCTTGTCATTCCGGGGGTTGTAATGTGCAATTCTTTAGAGCACCTGCGGGACTTGCTAACGCCCTATGCTCCCGAGGATATCTTTATAATCGGCGGGGAGAAAATTTACACCCAGCTTTTGGAGGGTTGCACCATCGCTCACATTACCAAGGTGGCCTCCGCCCCTCCGGCGGATGTGTTCTTTCCAAATCTGGACGCGCTTCCCGAGTGGCGGCTGGTTGAAGAGTCCGAAGAAAAATCCCACCGTGATTTAAAATTCAAATACTGTACCTACAAAAAATGTTAATCATTTTGGTGTGCCGACCGCGTTAAATTTTAGGGGCGGTATATGGGGTGGAATGGCCGGCGCGACTAGCGAAGTCGTGAGGATTAGAGGCGAACGGGCGGGCTAGTGCCATCGCGGGGTTCGCGTAGCGAAACCAGCACAGGCACTGCCTGGACGGAGTTAATCATCCCACGACAAGCGTTAGCGCGGCCATTCCACCCCATATACCGCCCCTAAAATTTAACGCGGTCGGCACACTGGTATCACCTTACGAACCAGAGGTCATTAAACTCCTGAAACGCCATGGAAATTTCCGCAAAATCGCGATAATCCTGAGCTGACCAGCCATCGCGGCGGGAGAGAATCACCAATATATATGGCGATGGCGCGTAAACAATGGCCATATCATGCCAAGCGTGAGGGCGGGTCCAGCCGGTTTTGCTGGCCACAGGATAGTCACTCACAATGAAGGGATATTGATTATTCAACAAATGCGCCCGGAATTCCTCGCTGTAGCGGCCGCCGGACTCGATATAGTTGAAAACTTCCCGTGCGAGAAGCCCCGCGTCGCGGACAGTCAGTTGGGAATTGAAAATATTGTTGCGTACATGGTTTGGATTTGCGCTGAGGGACGCCAGAAATTGCCTGTATCCCTCAAGGCCGTGAACCCGGCGCAGCATCAGCGTGGCGATATTGTCGCTGTAACTAAGATTAAGGCGAAGCAGCTCCCGCTGGGAAATCTGCGTCCCCACGGGATAACGATGCCGAATCCGCCCCGACCCCCCGAAATAATCCGCCGAGGTGTAAGTAATCAAACTGTCCAAATCAACCTCGCCGCGCTCCGCCTTTTGGTAGATGTAAAGCGCGTAAAAGGCCTTGGGCACGCTGGCCGAAAAATACACCGAATTGGCATTGTACATATAAATAAATCCGGTTTCCAAGTTTTCAAAGTATACGGAAATATTATTGCCCCACCGGCGCAACAGCGCGTCAAGGTGGGAGGTTGATGGCATGTAATTCAAATACAGCCATTTTGGGCCAAGCCATGTGCCGACCAACAGCCAGTTTCCATATTGCTCATAAATGGTCAAAACTTGTGGATTTACATGGGAAGTAGCTGTCGGGTCGCCTATATTGGCAAAAATGCCCAACCGTCTTTCAACAAAGCGGCGATTTGCACGTAGATAAACCCAGTTTTCGCCATTAGCAGTTTCCATCAATGCCCAGCCATCATTGTTGATATACCATACAATAATATCCTGCGGGTTGAAACGCCCCGTCCGCTGTGCGCGGAAATCAGGCTCTAGGTAGACATTAAACGCCCACGGGACATTATGCCGTTCGCTTCGCGCCCCGCCTCGTATATTGTTAAATGCGTTAATTGCCTCTTCCACTGTAATATATCTGTTGGGGGAGAAATTGCCGCCGCCCGTTCCCATTAAAATTCTGTGGTTGCGCACAAAATAAATAGCTTCTCTTTCGGGAATGTCGCCAATATCATGAAAAACCACGGGGGTCGTGTTTATACCCATTTCGGCTGCTCTTGCGGCTGCCAGGATAATGTATGCGGCTTCTGCCCTCGTCACAAAATCCCCGGGTTCATTAGTCAAAAGGCCCATTGCTGGGGTACCCATGGTGTATTGAAGCCAATTTTCCGCCAACTGAACAATTGCCGCCCGGGT
>WQSB01000126.1 GCA_009788085.1 Defluviitaleaceae bacterium | reverse complement strand
AGTATAATTGCTCCCACTCGCTTTTCCCGGAAACAATTAAATCGGTTAATATCTTCGCCGCTACCATAGAGCCGGTCATGCCCCATTTATTAAAACCGGTAGCTACATATAAATTCTCCGTGCCGGCTCTATGCCTTCCGATATAGGGAACTTTGTCCAGTGACATGCAATCTTGGGTTGCCCAATGATATTTTTCGGCGGCGGCCGGATAGCTTTGTTTTGCAAAATTGCGTAATTCCGCATACCCTCCGCCTTTTTTGCCGGCCTTATGGTCGCCCCCGCCTATGAACAGCAGATTTCCATATGTGCGGAAGGAATGCCCGTCCTCACGCTCATCCAAGTACATGCCATCCAACACCGGCGCGCTTTCCAGTGCGATAACATAGCTTCGATGTTGATAGAGCTTCATAAAGTACAGCCCCGGAATATTGACCATCGGGTAATGGGTAGCTAATACGATGTGCTTTGCTGTTATTTTTCCGCGTGAAGTGACTGAGGTTTGACCATCTATTTTGCTGATAAAGGTATTCTCATAAATCTCTAATTCGCTGGCGAGGGCATAGAGTAATTTCAATGGATGGAATTGAGCTTGCCCCTCCATAGCGATAGCACCCTTTGTTTTAAGTGACAGAGGCAGGTCTTCTTGAATCCACGCATCTATCCCTAACTTGCGGTAGGCATCGGCTTCCCGCTCAAGTTTTTGTCTGTCATCTGTTGAATATACATAGGCCGTCTTGTGTTCAAAGTCACAGGGGAGCTGCTCGTCTAATTCACGATACCGCCGGATTGCGTGGACATTGGCTTCATAGTATTTCCGCGCCTTTTCCGCCCCAAAACGCTTGATTAAATCGGCATAAATAAGTCCATGCTGGGCAGTAATTTTCGCGGTGGTATTCTTGGTAATGCCGCTACCGACCGTTTTTGCTTCGGCTACGATACATCGAACTCCGGCTTTTTTCAACCAATATGCAACGAGGATTCCACACATCCCCCCGCCAACTACAAGCACATCGGCAGAAATATCACCTTCAAGTGCCGGGCGGATTTCCCTCGTTACGGTGTCACTCCAAACAGAACACGCAGACTCCATGCTTACCATATCCTCTCATGGAATTAGCCTTGCCAAGAGCGGCCTAGAGTATTCTGCATTTCCTACGTGGGATTACGTATCCGGTGCGAGGACGTGTCACAAGACGACCAAAACGCCGTTTATACAAATATGCATTTTGACAAAATTTAAGAAAATGTCACAACTCAAAGAACAAAAAAATAAGCCCCCCTTCATGTAAGAGCTTATCTTTGTGTGATGTTGTTTTTTTGACTATGCCAGCGTCCTAAGAAACGAAGTTAAAAAAGTGGAAACCAGTTGGATAAGCAGAAAAGCAATAATCGGTGAAAAATCAATAATCATTCCCGGCCCGCCCAGCGGAGAGCGTTGCACCAGCGAACGAATGGGCGCAAGAATAGGCTCGGTTAGAGCAAAAATCAATTCAACAAGCCGGCTACCCTGCCCTATGGGAATCCACGAGAGGATAATCCTGGCAAAAAGCAGAATATAGAATACTCCAAAAAAGATTTCAATCGTACGAATCAAAACCGGAATCATATAAGTTTACCTAGCGGCGCGTCTGGTGAAAATTCCGTCATCGTAAGGGGTGTCCGAGTTGCCATACGCGGGAATGACCCTGTGATTAGGAGGAGACACCGTGAATATGCCGTTGTTTACGCGGGTAGTCGCGCCGTCGAGTGCTTGGCATACTCCGCCAAGATAATCGGCGATGCGTTGCGCCTCGCCGGCATCCAAGCCGGTGAGGTCGATGATGCACAATTTGCCGGTGCGAACATGGCTGGCAATTTCTATGGCATCCTCAACGGCCATCGGATGAGAAATAATTGTCTCTGCCGGCCTGAAACTTTCCTTTTTGCCGGCGGCATTAAATCCTAAAACATTATCAACCTTGGCAGGGTCAAGCGAACTGCCGCGGGAGGAGTTGCGGCTTGTTTTTGCACGTGAGGCCGGCTCGCGCTCTTTATATTCTTTATAATTATAGTCTCTGTCCCTGCTTCTGTCGCGGGACGTATAATGGACGTCAACGTCATCCTGATAATACGTGTCGTCATCATCGTAATCGTCATAATCATCGTCATCGTAATAAGTGTTATATGGGTCTTTTGCCCCCGGAGCCAGCATCATATTGCGGAATTTTTCCCCTATTCCCCTGAAAAAAGACAACATAGTAACCTCCCTGTTGGTTTATCGTGACCTATTTACATCCTACTGCCGAATAAGGCAGTTCCTATTCGTATCATAGTTGCGTCTTCTTCGATGGCTACGGAGTAGTCGCACGTCATGCCCATGGACAACTCCAGCCGGTTTGTATAATATATGCAGTTTCTTTGGATGTCAAGCCGCAAATTCCTCATTTTTTCGAAAAAACGGCGATTTTCCTCAGCATTTTCTACAAAAGGAGCCACGCACATCAAACCGGAAAGGCGCACATTAGGCAGTTTCACTAGGTTTTTTGCGGATTCAAGGATTTCGCACGGGGGAATACCGAATTTACTAATTTCCCCCGCAATATTTACTTCCAGCAAAATATTTATAACCCGGTTAAACTTTTTTGCCTGCCGGTCAATTTCTTCGGCGAGGGCCATGGAATCCACCGAGTGGATTAAATCCACCTTGTCGGCGATAAATTTTACTTTATTCCTTTGCAGATGTCCGATGAAATGCCAAATTGGTTTTTCCGGTTTTAATATTTCATATTTCGGAAGAAATTCCTGAACGCGATTTTCGCCAATATCCCCTACTCCGGCGACCAAAAGCTCTTTTATTCGCGAAACGTCTATTGTTTTGGTTACGCCAATAAGCTTGATATCATTAGGGTCGCGGCCTGATTTTTTCGCAGAGGCAGCAATTTGCCCGCGTATGGCGGCAACATTTTCGTGAATCATTAACTTATGACCTGCCCCTGCCGCACTACGGCGGCGTCCGAAACAATGGTGTCAAACTGACGGATATTCGGGTTGAGGGTGGGGTCAAGTAAAATGTGACTATAGTTTTCCATATCGCCGTCAAAATGAATTTGCCTGAAATCAGCAAAATCCAAATTTGTCCGGAAAACGCCGCGGATAGTACTTATATGGCCTTCCGTCAGGATTTCATGGTCGCCCTCGGAAATATCAACAGGCACTAATATATCCCCCATCCGCAAAGTGGATGCGTAATCAAAGGGTATATAGGCATGTGTCGCGCTCATGTTATAAACATTAACAATCACGCGCCGCAAACCCTCATCCCCAAAATGCATGACATAATAGTCGCCCCCCTGATTCAGGTGCGTAAGCGGAATCCGCAAAAAACGCCGCTGCGCAATTGCGGAAACAGGAATCTTCAGGCCACTTTGAACATTGTAAGTAGTGCGGATATTTACGTTGCGCTGGTTGAGAAATCTGATTACATAGCGGTTGCTTCTGAATACGATGCGCCTGTAGCGATGGTGATGGTCATGCCCGATGTATGCGATGCGCATAGGAACGGCCTCAAAACGTCCGGAATTCATGTTTTCCAGATAAAGTGTCCGCTCCTGCCCCACTTCAAAACCACTGACCATTTCGGCGGGCATAAATGACACTACATACCAAGTATTTCCTACTATTTTAAATACGCGGTCGCCCTCTTCAACCTCCCTAACAGGCACAATCGTAGTGTGGTCTACCGTCATATTGATTTGCTCGCGGCTTAACTCGCGCATGTTGTCGGGGCGGAATTCCCCCACGAAATCGTCCAAAAACGGGGACATAATCCCGCTTCTGCCGGAGTATATATTGTACACAGTCGCGTCGCGGTGCTGTGTCAGCAGCGCGTGCTCGTGAGCCAAGTCCGCCCTTGCGCCGCTGGTTTGACCGATTTTAATTTGATTGCGGTTGTTTGTGGCTTGGTTAAGCCTGTCCAGTAAAGCGTAAACCTCATGTAGGCCGGGCTGTGAAAAAACGTGAATATTTCTGTCCATCACGGTTAGCAAGTTGGAGTTTATCTGGGCTATAGCCGGGTCGTCCCGCATTTCGTGCAGGCCAATTATCTGCTCCTCAACAAGAGCAAGATTTTGAATATTTCTGTCAACGGCGTCTATATCCCGGATGCTAAACACGATATCTCCCTCGCGCACCCGTTCGAAATCCCCCACAAGGGGCACGACATGGCCGGCCCTGTCGGAGTAAAAGGGCTGCTCGTGTCGGATAATCATTGCCGGAATAGAGGCTTGCATGTCCATGTTGCCCATGCGGACGACTTCCGTTACTACGGAGGGCTGAAAAAACCCATAGGCGCGAAACGCCATATATACCAGAACGAATCCAAAAAACAATGCCGCAACAACCGATGCCGAGAAGGACATTTTACCCCGGCTTCTGCTTACGGCGATTCTGGTGTCCTCGTCTTCATAGTAGGGTTTGCGATATGTATCCCTAGGTCTGCGGTGGGAGGGACGGGCATCGCGATAAGAGTCTCTATTTTCGCGGTCGCGTCGAGGCGCGTCGTAATAATCGCGCCTTACGGCATGATGGGCGCGCTCATGCTGTACGTTTTTGCCTCGGGGCCTGCGTGGGTCGTTGCCTCTAGACATACCATCGCCCTTTCCTAATTCTCTGAAAAAATTCCATTTATTTACATCATGTTAAAATTTGACGAGAATTGTTACGAACATACTTGCGATTATTTAAATCAGTTAATCATTTCTTAACAATTGGGAGCGTGTTATCTTTGATTATAACAATCCTGGTAATAACTTTCAACATCTTCTTGTTAATTTTCCCAAAAATTGTTCTCACCGCCGCCAGAGACGGGCTAATGCTTTGGTTCAACAATGTCCTGCCCTCCTTGCTGCCCTTCATGATTGCCACAAATATGCTGATTTTGCTGGGTTTTGTAAATTTCGCCGGAAGAGCCCTGTCACCGGTTATGAGATTTTTGTTTAAACTTCCCGGGGCAGCCGGGTTCGGGTTTATCACCGGTCTAACCTCCGGATACCCCATGGGTGCCAAAACCGTAGCCGATTTAAGACGCTCCAACCAGCTCGCCCTTTCGGAGGCACAGCACCTGCTGGCTTTTTCCAATAACGCCGGGCCGCTTTTTATCGTAGGGGTGGTAGGAGTGGGCCTTTTTGAAAGCGCGAGGGCGGGATATGTGCTTTGGGCGGGGCATGTGCTGGCGGCTATTGTGCTGGGGATATTGCTAAGACCAAAAACAAGACCTGAGGGGGGAAATTTTTTGGAAACAGCCTCTCCCACAAGGCCCTCGGAAAACAACACAGGGCAGGTTCTTGGCGAGGCGGTAAAAAACGCCATGGAGTCCATGGCGTTGATTGGTGGTTTGATTATTTTTTTCAGCGTGGTAGTGGCTTTGGCTGAGTATCTGGTGCTTCCGTCAGACGCGCTTTTTGGAGGGATATTCGCGGGGCTGGCTGAGGTTACGGGGGGCGTCCGGCGGCTTGCCGCACCGGAGCTTTCCATTGTTACCCTTGGCGCGGCAGCCTTTGTAATTGGGTTTGGCGGGTTTTCCGTTCACGCGCAGTCCTTTCATTTCACAGCGGGGACGGGGATAAAAATTTTGCCGTATTTGATTGCGAAGGTAGGGCACGGGGTTATCGCAGCAACCTTTACTGTGATTTTATGGAGTGTCTTACAATAATTCCGCTGTCTCACGCGCCAGCAACGCCGCTTGCTCAAAATCGGCATGGAGAAGATATTCCGAAAGCTCGCTGAGAGTTGTTTTGGTCTGCTTCGTCCATGTTTTTTCCTCCAGGGAACGCATGGCTTTTTTTGCGGCGGATTGCTTAAATTCCTCACAGGCGGTGAGTATAGTCAGAAGATGCTCTTTCAGAAAGGCGGTATCCTCGTCGGCGGTTTCGGGCTCCTCCTCCGGGGTGATGGACTCTACCACGCCTTTTAACCGCTCGAGGAACTGCCCGGTTCTGGTTCTGATTACCGCGGTATTATTGACGCGGCCGGCCTGCTCCAAAACGGACGCAAATTCCGAAAGCCCTGTTTCGCCTATATTAGCCAACGCGCTTTTCATGGCATGGGTATTTATTGTATAAAGCTTTATGTTTTCCTCGTTGAGATTTTGCAAAATGTCAGTCAAAGTGCCCATGGCTCTTTTGGCATCCCTCAAAAAGGAATCTATAAGATGCCTTGAATGGTCAGCGGGTTTGGCGGACAAGTCCATTTCCGCCACAGCGTCCAGAATTTTCTGGGGCTGCTTGTCGCGGATGAACCGTATGAGGCAATTGTTAAGCAGGTTTATATCAATGGGCTTTGTCAAATAGCCCGAAAACCCGACATCCTTAAGCCCCGCCGCCTGCTCCATAACTACGTTGGCCGTCAACGCCACAATCGGCTGCTCATAACCGAGGTCGCGTATTAGCTTCGTGGCTTCGATTCCGTCCATTTCCGGCATCATTTGGTCCATAAAAACTATGTCGTAGACCTCGCCCTGCTTTAATTTATTCAAAGCGGCAAATCCGCTTTCGGCGGTATCCACCTCCAGCAGGTACAAACCCATCAAGCCCTTGGCCACATACAAGTTGATTTCCACATCGTCAACCACCAGCACACGCCCGTATGGCATAGGCTCCGGTTTGAAGCTTAGCTTGTGAATCTTGCTGAGTGCCGACACGTTAAAATTTTTCAAATTTCTTGAATTGTCCGCGCCCAGGGTTTCCTCGCTGCCGGTTTTTTGCGGGAGAACTACCGTAATTTCCGTGCCCATACCCTCTTCGCTTTTGACTCTGACCGTCGCGTTCATTAATTTTAACAAATTATATGTGATGGGCATTCCCAAGCCCATGCCGCGTGAAAAGCGATACGCAAACAGCGAGTCAACCTGTGCTTGGCTCATGCCGCATCCGGTGTCGCGGATGGTGACTACCAGATTTATAAAACCGGGCCCGCCGGAGGCTTCCGCCAATCTCATCTCCAGCCGCACCGAGCCGGCGTCCGTGTATTTTATCGCATTCGACAATAAATTGTTCAATATCTGTCTGACCCGAAGCTCGTCACCGATTAAGTACGCAGGAATGTTTTCATCTATGTCCACTATTAAATTAATCTGCTTGTTATTGCCGATGTATACCAGGTTGACCTGCGCAACATCGCTGACAAGGCTGGCCACTTCGTATCTTTCGTTAATCAGCTCCATTTTGCCCGCTTCAATTTTGGACATGTCCAGTGCTTCGTCCACAAGCTTTAACAAGGCCTTTCCGGAGCTGTGGATTTTTGAAAAAGCTTCCCCGGCCTCGAGGGGAAGATTACGGTCTTGCATCTGAATTTCGGATATGCCAAGCATCGCAGTTATCGGCATTCTTATTTCGTGGCTTATCTGGGACAAAATCTGGGTTCTGCGCAGCTTGGTTACATCGTTGCCGTAGGTGATTACCACGAGACGGCCGTTTATTTCCGAGCGGACAGCCGTAACCTCCGTGTAAACAATCTCCTCCATAGCCCGACGGATTACAAATTCAAAAGTCGCGCTGCCATTTTCAAATGCTAATTTTAAATTTCTGTACCAATAATCCCGGGTGGGGACGCCGTCCGGCTGGGTCGGAGGCAAAAGGTCAAAGCCCTTGGAAATAAAGTCCTCCATAGTCTCAAGTCCGTATATTTCCAATGTTCGGCGATTTATTTTTAACGGAATAAAATTTTCGTCCCAACTTGCGATAAACATCGGTGCCGAGTCAAAATACGACAGTTCCTCCATGGCGCATATCCCCTTAGCATTTTTTCACGATATTGCTCGATATTACCCGATTTACCGCTTACTCGTCAACGGCCCCAGCAATAAATCTTACAGTCTTTTGCAAAATGCCGACATTAAAAGTCGGCATTTTGCACATATTCTACTTCCTCATGGGTTAAGCCCGTACCAGTAGAAACATCAGCCACAGACATACCCATACCTAAAAAGTTTTTAGCTATTTTGAAAATTGCTCCTTTTTCCCTTGCGTAACTATCCCTCTGTTCCTTCAATCTTGCTTCATAAAGTTGACGAGCCTTTTCATCGGCGGAGAGTTCCATAAGGCGCAAGGACGCTTTTTTCATTGTCCGTCAACTGAATACCGCTTTTAATATCATACAACCCGAAGTGGTGATGATACTTCTCGCTGTGCTTAATCAGCGTGTGGTCTGTAATAATTATGCTAATAACACGCTTGATTTTGCCGTATTGGTCGCTTTTGTCCATCTGCTCCGTGATTAGCTTGGAAACATAGAACAGGATTCTTGATTCCATAAAAGGCATAGGGTCTACTTGAACCTCAATATTGATTACCTTGCCAGTTTTCAGCTTCAACTTAACGTCCAGTATGCCAAGTTTATCACCCTTGTATCTCAACTCGTCGGGCGAAATATTCAGGATTTTCGGAATTTCAATTTTCAAGAGGGCATCACCGCTTTCGTTTGTCTTGATATTAATATGCCACACAGGCAGGGATATTTCCATAGAAACCTCATAAAAAACGATTTTATGTTCGATTTTATGAAATTTGTGCTTGCAATCAAGGTCAGTCTATGGTATCACTAAAATAATTGAATACGATAAAGGCATTGATGAGGAGGAGTACATTCTTTCTGAAGCAAAGAGAGGGAGCGGTTGGTGTAAGCTCTCGTGAGGGAAGTCTGGAAGGTAGCCTCGGAGCTGTGAACCGAACGGATAGAAATATCTCAGTAGACTTCAACGGAGTTTCCACCGTCATAAGGAAAACGGTATCGGATAG